>CAMCZQ010000006.1 GCA_945887835.1 Bordetella parapertussis
AAAAACAACTTTAGGGCGCACAATTCTGCGGTTACTGGAACCCACCAGCGGTGAAATCAATATTGACGAACAAAATATCAGTCAAACCTCCCAGTCTCAACTCACAGACATGCGAAGATGCGCGCAAATTGTTTTCCAAAATCCGGATTCGTCCTTAAATCCTCGAAAAACGGTCAGACAGCTATTGACTCGCCCGATCGAAAGATTTCAACTCATCTCCCAAGATAAGATTCCAGCCAGAATTCACAATTTGCTTGACTTGGTTCGCCTGCCTCAGCACTATGCTGATCGTTACCCTCACCAAATGAGTGGCGGCGAAAAGCAACGTGTCAGCATCGCGTGCGCGCTTGCTACCGAGCCGCGTTTTATTGTTTGTGACGAACCTGTATCGGCGCTCGACGTCTCTGTGCAGGCTGCGATCGTCAATCTCTTGAGCGATCTGCGGGATCGCTTGCAAGTCGCCTATTTATTTATATCCCATGATATCTCTGTCGTCGCTCACTTGGCCGATCGCATTGCTGTGATGAAAAGTGGCCAGATCATTGAGATTGGTGACACGCGAACGATCATCGAGCAGCCGAGTCATCCTTATACTATTAAGCTTCTTTCGGCTGTGCCTAGTCTTGAAAGGCGTTGATCCGCCTATTAAACGGAGTCATTGCTATGTCTGAAGACCTTTATGCAACTCAACTCGCAGAATTTATTACTCGTACTCGCTACATTGATCTCAGTCAGGCTGCAAGTCATAAAGCACTCGTTCATACACTAGATACCTTTGGTGCAGCACTGGCGGGCAGCACTTCAAATGAGGCAAAGTTAGCGCAGACTACCTTTTGTGCTGCACAAGAGACTGGCGCATCGCTGTGCTGGGGAACTTCGCAACGCCTCTCTGCGCGCAGCGCAGCGCTTGTCAACGGAATAGCCGCACACGCTTTCGAGCTTGATGACACGGGAGGTTGCGATCACTCGGGGGCAGTGGTGTTGCCGGCATTGATGGCCTTAATACCTACTCTTGAACACCAAGTCACTGGCAAAGAACTTTTGACAGCGATCACGGTCGGCTACGATATTGGGCGCCGAGTGCTCGAGTCGTTTGGTGGCTATCGGCCGCATAACGAAGCTGGCTGGCATTCAACCGGTACCTGCGGGGTGTTTGGCGCAGCGGCTGCCGCGGCCAATCTGTTGCAACTTACAACTGAACAAACAATATCTTGCCTGGGCTTAGCGGGTAGTTTTTCGAGCGGCCTCTGGGGTTTCGTGCACGATGGCACGATGGCAAAAAAAGTTCACGCAGGTCGCGCTGCAGAGGGCGGCGTGCTTGCCGCGCTTTTAGCCCGAGGCGGCATGACTGGCCCCCGGAAAGTGTTCGAAGATGTATGGGGAGGATTCTTCAATACCTACGGCCGTGAATCCATCGACCGACACGCTCTAGTTCAAGCGCTCGGTCAAGACTGGAGGATTATGAACTGTGCGATCAAGCCCTATGCCTCGTGTCGCGATACACACGCGGCCATCGATGCCATCGATCGCTTAGTCAGAGCACACCAGATTATGCCTCAGGAGGTAAAAGAGATTCATATTCGTCTCAGTACTTTTCTATCTGGTATGGTGGGTGGGCGTGACGTTTCAACCCTACCTGCAGCGCAAATGAGCTTGCCATACGCCGTGTCAGCGCGCCTCTGTTTGGGCCAGGCGAGTCTTCAATCGTACTCTGATGAGAACCGTCAATCCGAGCAGCTACGAGCAATGATCGACCGAGTGATCATTGATATTGATGATTCCGTTCAGGCCAGTTTTAGCAGCGACGTATCGATCGTGACGAGCGATCATAGAATACTGAAGGAGTCAACTAGTGTTGCGTTAGGCGCTCCGACAAACCCCTTGACTCAAGACGCCTTAATAGAAAAATTTTTGGTGCTTGCGCGTTATGTTCTTTCAGATGAACAGTCGCTACGTCTAGCTGTCACACTGCAGAGTCTCGATACCCTAGAAGACTCGGCCCACTTGCTGCGACTACTCGAGCCAACCGACTACTCATTTCACACTCAAGCAATTTAAAACTATGTCTGCGCGTACTTCTTCGCAATACCCGTTGTCCTTTAGCACACGCGGCAGGGGCCCCAACCTTTTGCTCATTCATGGCGGTACTGGGTCAAACAAGCATTGGATCCAAAACATCGATCACCTGTCCAAACACTTCTGCGTTTGGGCGATCGACCTACCGGGATTCGGAGAATCACCGCCACCGAGCGATGGTGTGGACTCAACAAACTACCTTGACCATGTCTTCGATTGCTTGCAACCATTTCCGTTTATGCATGAACCTCTCTTGATTGGCGCATTTTCTTTTGGCTCGGTTGTGGCGAGCGGCTTGGCGCTAAAACTTGGCTCACAGCTCAAAAAACTTAGCCTGATTGGCCCGGCGGGTTTCGGGGTCAAGCGTGACATACCTATTGACACCCGTAGTATGCGCAGCGCGGGTGATTCTATCCAAGCGCAAGAGGCTGTCATCCGCCACAATTTGAGAGCCATCATGCTCTATTACCCCGCGTCGATCACCAAAGAGATGGTAGAGATGCATAGATGGCACATCCAACAAACCCGCTTTGATAGTCGCATCTTAAGCCTGACACCGCTCCTGTTGCAGAATTTAAAACAGGTTGCCTGTCCGTTACAGATCATGTGGGGCGAATACGATCAATACGCATATCCCACCTTGCAGGCGCGCATGCAAGCAACACAACAAGCGCTGCCTACCGCACACCTAGCGAAGATCGCACGTGCTGGTCACTGGGCCCAGTATGAAAATGCTGAGGACACCAATCGAGCAATGTTAGATTTCTTTGAAAATTAGGATTCGAGCCAGACACCCTTAGCGCCAGCGCAACGCTTGCGCAGCGTTAACCGTTCAAAATTACGTGCCGCGCAATTTGCAAACGCTGCATCTCAGACGTGCCTTCACCAATTCGAAACGCCCGGACATCGCGATAGAACCTTTCAACGGGTAAGTCTGCCATATACCCCGCCCCACCAAAAATCTGCATCACCTTATCAGCTACGCGCCCTGCCATTTCGCTTGCATATAACTTCGCGCGCGAGGCTGCAATACGAAACTCAACGCTGCCCTGATCGGCCAAATAGGCGGCCTTTTGCGTCAATAATCGTGCCGCATCCAACTCAACATCGTTGTCGGCCAACATAAACTGAATCGCCTGATGTTCTGACAAGGCAGAGCCAAACGTTTTGCGTTGGCGTACGTGGGGCAAGACCAGGTCAGTGAGAGCTTGGGCGATGCCAACGCACTTGCATGCCACCATCAAGCGATCATTATTAATGGTCGCCATCATGGTTAAAAAACCTTCGCCCGGTTGCCCCAGCACGTGGGTATCCGCAACAAAGCATTCATCAAGTGCCAGTTCTGATAACGGGTGACCATGCCAACCCATTTTGCGAAAACGCCTGAGGGTCTTCCAGCCGGGATTGTTGCGCTCGATAATAAACGTTGTGAACCGAGACTTAAGCGGTGCCAGCTTGTCAGTGACAGCCAGCACGATTAAATGATCGGCATGCTCGGCTGCTGAAATAAAGTGCTTCGTACCATTGAGGCGCCAGCCATCGGGCACTTGCTCAGCGCGCGTGGCAACTGCTGAGAGATCAGAGCCGGCGGCTGGCTCGGTCAAAGCATAGGCAATGGTGGTCTGGGCTTGCATTAAGGGCTTCACAAGCCATTCACGCTGTTCAGCGTTGGCCGCCCGTAACGATCCCGGCAAGTGCCCAAAGGCCTCAGCCAGAGGCATGGTGGTATGCCCAAGTGCTTCATCAATGAGGCATTGTGCCTCGACGCTTAAATCGGGTCCGCCTAACGCGGCAGGCATGTTGTAGCCAAACAGGCCCAAGGCGATCACCTCTTGTTTTAACGCACGAATCACCAAGGGATCAATCTCATCGGCTGCGTCAATGCCGGCCTCAAGTGGGGCGAGTCGCTCTTTAATAAAGCGTCGCACCGTATCTGCAACAAGTTTGTTTTCGCTACTGATTTCAAAATTCATTTTTTTCTCACAAAAACCTCGCGCGTCAATGCGAGGAGGGCCCTGACTGGTCTTTATTTTTTATCATCGAACCGAAGCACTGACATCTTTGTGTAGCCAGCCGGCAAACGGTATCATAAGCTTAGAGTTTCTCGGTTTAACGCAAATGTTTACTTCCACACAATAACAAAGGCATCTTGTGATCTTAGGCGAAATCTTTGAAAGAAACGCTGCGCTCTTTGGCGATCAGACTGCAATCTACTTCAACGATCATGCAGTCACGCATGCGACGCTATTAGCGCGCGCCTATCAACTGGGCAATGCGCTACTGTCATTAGGCTTGCGTCGGCAAGACCGCGTTGCGATCTTGGCACAAAATTGTATCGAGACGCTTGAATTGATCGCGGCCGCCGGGCTGACTGGCCTCACCTGCGTTGGGCTCAACTACCGACTCAGTACGCGTGAGCAAGTACATATTCTTCAGGATAGCGTCCCAAGCGTATGGCTCTTTGAAGCGCAATACGCCGAGCGCGTGCAAGAGATCTGCGCAAGCCTAACGACGCTTCCAGCTCTCCTCTGTATTGGTACGCCAACCCCCACGCTGACCAACGCTTACAAAGACTATGGACAGCTGGTCAGCCAGGCTGCATCAACCCGACCCGCCTTAATCGCACGCGAGCAGGACACCATCTTTTTGGTCTACACCAGCGGCACGACCGGCCAACCTAAAGGGGTGATGCACAGCCAACGCGGGCAGCTTGAGCAAACCAAGAGCTGTTCCAATATCTTTGCTGCGAGCCCGCAAGATTGCGCCTTGCTTGTGATGCCTTTCTATCACCTGGGCGCGCTCAGCATTTACTTGTCATATGCCTGGGCCGGTGGCGCCGTTGCGGTGCACCGCGCCTTTGACGCCAGCCAGGTCTTATTGGCACTTTCGCAGCAACCGATCACGGTAGCGCTCTTGGCCCCAATTATGATTCAAACGCTGCTTGACGCACCAAGCGAGCAGCTCAATCAACCGAACCGTTTGCATACCGTAATTTACTCATCCGCACCGATGCCTGTGCCCTTGCTCAAGCGAGCGATCCAACAATTTGGGCCGATTTTTATGCAAGTCTACGGCATGACTGAAAGCATGCTGGGCACTTGTCTCTATAAGCATCAACACATGCTAGAGGGTAAACCACACGACATCAAGCGTCTGGCCTCAGCTGGTCAGCCCTACTTTGGTTGTCAGATCGTACTGCGCAAAGAAGATGGCTCACCCTGCAGCACCAACGAAGTCGGCGAAATCACCATCTTGTCAGACGCCACCATGCAAGGCTACTGGAACAACTCTGTCGCCACACACCAGGCGCTCAGAGACGGTTGGTGCTACACCGGCGATTTAGGCTACTTTGACGCACAACATTTTCTATTTTTAGTCGATCGAAAAAAAGACATGATCATTTCGGGTGGCGAAAATATTTATTCGCGTGAAGTCGAAGAGGCGCTTCTGACACACCCCTCAGTGTTTGAGGTCGCCGTCGTGGGTGCGCCTGACAAGACCTGGGGCGAAGCCGTCGTGGCTTTTATCGTCTGCCGCGGACAGCGACCTGAAGCACAAGAGTTGATCGAGCACTGTCGACAGCAAATCGCAAGTTATAAAAAACCTAAGTCCATTCTTTTTATCGAGGCTCTGCCCCGTATCGCGAGTACAAATAAAGTCGACAAGAAAAATTTACGTGCGCGCATGCTTCATGCTGCCGCGCAACATTGAACAGCTAGATAAGCAATACAGACTAACGCCTATTCATGTCATTGGACAGGGAAGCAAAATCCTGAAAGAATGCGGCGAGTGAATCGTTCGTAGCAAAAACGTAAAATAAAAACCGTTGTGATCAGGCTTGCCTCTTGCACGCTTTGCTCACAGCACTTTCGGAGCAATCTCATGAAAAACCTCATCTTAGGGCTTACCCTTATTCAGGCTGTCTGGGCCCTACCCGCCGCGGCCGCCGACTACAAGATCGGTGCAATTTTTCCGATGAGTGGCGCGAATGCCGAATACGGCCAGGTCTTTGGCACGGGCGTCAACTTGGCGATTGAGCACATCAACGCCGACAAAAAATTATCTGGCACCTTGTCGGTGATTTACGAAGATAGCCAGGCGCTGCCCGCGCAAGGCGTGACTGCGGCCACCAAGCTGGTTAACGTGTCAAAAGTCCCGTACGCCCTGACGGCCTTCACTGGGGTCTCTAAGGCCGTCGCGCCGGTCGGCGCGCGTACAAAAACCGTGCTGGTCAATGGCGGTGGCGTCGGCCCCGACCTCGCAATGCTGGGCGAATATTTCTGGAACACCATTCCTTTAGCCAACTTTGAAGTGCGCGCCATGGCCCCTTTCTTGGTCAAAGACAAAGGCTTTAAGCGTGTTGTCATGGTGTATGTCGACGACCCGATCGGCCAGTCACTTCTGACAGAACTCACCAACGAGGTCAAAGCCGCGGGTGGCGAAATGGTGGGTAACTTTTCGATTCCGCCCGCAGCGCAACAATTTTCAGGAATCGCGGCTCGCGTGCGCGACACCAAGCCTGATGTCGTCTATATCGCCTCTTATGGCAACCAACAAGTTCAGTTGATTAAGCAATTGCGCGACAACGGCATCAGCCAGCCGCTTGCAAGCTATTCAGCGTTCTCAACACCCTCTGTCCTATCTTTACCCGAAGCAAAGGGTGCTTATTTTTCAGCTCAACAGCTGAATCTGACGCGTGATGACCCTCTGACTAAACGCGTAGTCGCCGATTACAAAGCTAAGTACAACAAAGAGCCGGGCGCCTACGTGGTGAACTATTACAACGCCGTTTTAACGTTTGCTGAGCTGGCCTCGGCTCTCGAGAAAGCAGGTAAACCCGTCACCGGCGAAAACTTGCTTGCTCAACGCAAAGCCACCAAGACCTTTGAATTTGTTGGCGCAACCGTTTCGTTCGCTGAAGATGGCACAGTCAAAGCCCCGATCCAAATTAATGAAATCGTTGGCGACGGCAACACCAAAGTGGTCTCGGCAGGCAAATAAGTTTTCCTCGGTTTGGCTTGCTTTAGGATATTGCCTCATGCTGTTCACGCAACTTTTTATTAACGGCCTGCAAACCGGCGCGCTCTATGCGCTGATTGCAGCCGGGTTTTCGCTGATTTTTGGCATGACCCGGATTTTTCACGCGGCGCATGGGGCAACCTTTACGATTGCCGGTTATATTTTTTATGAATGTTATTCAGTCATGCACCTGAGCTGGCCGGTGGCGGCGCTTGCGGCCACCTTTGCAGCCAGCTTGTTCGGCGTACTGCTTGACCGCTATGTCTACGCAATCATTCAACGCCACGAAGGCTCATTTTTTACCGTGTTTGTCGCCTCGTTTGGCATGGCCATCATCGTACAAAACCTGATCGGGATGATCTTTGGCCGTGGTGCAGTGACGGTGTCAACCCCCTTGAGCAAAAGTCTTGAGGTGATGTCTGGGCTGTATATCGCGCCGATTGCTGCCGTGGTCATTGCCTGCGCCTTAATATTTTTTATCGCGCTGCAATGGTTGTTAACGAAAACGAGTCTCGGTATTGCCCTGCGCGCGTTGGGTGAAAACCCAAATCTGATTGAAGTCTATGGGCTCACGCCGCGTCTACTATCGCAATACGTCTTTTTAATTGGTTCGATTCTGGTTGTACCCGCTGCCATTCTGACGGCCGCCACGTCAGGCCTGAACCCAGCGATGGGCAACCACGTGATGCTCATCAGTATCGCCGCGACCATTGTCGGGGGCGTGGGCAGCTTACGTGGTGCGGCGCTGGCCGGCCTCATCTTAGGGATGGCCGAAAACCTATGTTTAGCCGTGATTGATCCGCAATGGAGCGAAGCCGTCACCTTTGTGATTCTGTTCTTGTTCATCCTGTTCCGCCCCGGTGGTGTGTACGGCCGCGCGGTTATGTCCTAAAGGAGAACATCATATGATTGCCTATCTTCAAAATATTGCCGTACTGTTTTGCATCAATGCGATTTTGGCCTTGACCTTGAATTTTATTATGGGCTATGCCGGTATTTTTTCGCTGGCACACGCCATCTTCTTTGGCGTGGGCGCTTATGCCACGGCCTACATCGCAATGCACGCGTCTGACTCGCTCTTGCTTTGCATGGCAGCTTCAGCTGCGATCTCGGCTGTGCTCTCAATGGCGCTTGCGCTTCCCGCCTTACGCGTGCGAGGTGAGTATTTTGTAGCGGCCTCGCTGGGTTTACAAGTGATTGGTGTCACCATTTTCTCTGAATGGAAATCCATCACAGGTGGCTTGGGAGGCATGATTGGCATCCCGCGCCCAAAGCTTTGGGGGTATACCTTTAACGACGACACGGCGTTTTTAATTCTTGCTTTGGTCGTGCTCGGCATCGTCATCGGGATCACTGCCCTGTTGGTGCGCGGCAGCTTTGGCCGAAGCCTGATGGCGATTCGTGATAGCGAATCAGCCGCACAAACTTATGGCAAGCATGTCAACGCGGTCAAGACTCTGTCAGTGGCAGTTGCCGCTGGGCTGGCGGGCATAGCCGGCTCACTTTATGCGTTTTACATCAGCTTTATCAACGTCGAAAGCTTCGTGCTCGAGACCTCGATTCTTTTAATGGCAATGGTCATCATTGGCGGCACAGGCACCTTGTTCGGGCCGATTGTGGGCGCCGCGCTACTGATGTCTTTGCCCGCAGCGCTGACTTACTTGCCCTTTTTGCCTCCGACCGAACTTGGCGCGATTCAGCAAATCATTTATGGCTTAGCCATGGTGCTCTTGATGATGTTTCGCCCAGGCGGCCTAGTTGGCGGTCGCAGCAAAGAGAAATCAGCATGACAACAACAACTTCCTCGCAAGAGATCTTGCTAGAAATTAAAAACGTCAATAAAAATTTTGGCGGTCTGCAGGCTATTGATGATGTGACGCTTGATTTACCCGCCGGGGTCATCACGACGCTAGTCGGGCCAAACGGTGCGGGTAAGACGACCTTATTTAATTTAATTACCGGTCATCTAATGCCAACGAGTGGCACGATACACTGGCTGGGTAAATCGCTCAAGGGCGTTGAGCCCTGGCAAGTCGCCCGCTTAGGGATCGCACGTACCTTTCAGGATTTGCGCCTGTACAGTCAAATGACTGTCGAAGAAAACATCATGACGGTCATGGAAAGCAGTAGCTGGCTCTGGCAAGGCGGTCGCAAAGCCGCCGAGCAACGCGTCACTGAAATCCTGAACGAGACACAACTACTCGATAAACGTCACGACCGCGCAGTTGATCTTGCCTACGCTGAACGAAAATTCTTAAGTCTTGCTCGGATTATGGCAAGTGAGGCAAAACTTTGGCTGCTCGACGAGCCTGCCTCGGGTCTTGATCCGCGTTCGTTCGAACGCTTTGTCACCCTGTTGCGCACTTACGCCAAGCGCGGCATCACCATCTGCATCATTGAACATAACCTAGATATCGTTATTCAACTCTCAGATCGCGTCGCGTTTTTGGATCAAGGCAAGTTGCTTGCTCAAGGTAGCTCTGAAGATATCTTAAAAGACCCACACCTTGCAGCTATCTATTTTGGAGAGCGCGCATGACCGCGGCTAATTTTATCGAGGCCAAAAATCTGCGTGTCGGTTATGGCGGCAGACCTGTCCTTGAAAACTTTAATGTCAGTTTGGGCTACAACGAGGTGCTGTGCCTGATCGGGCACAACGGTGCGGGCAAATCGACGCTTTTAAAAGCGCTGTTTGGACTTGTGCCGTTGGCCGAAGGTATTATCACGCTCGAGGGCAAGGTCGTAGACAAACCTGATCCGCGTGGGATGAATGCTGCGAGCATTGCCCTTGTGCCAGAAGGTCGCGGCGTGTTCCCAGGCTTAACCGTCGCCGAGATCATGCGGCTAGGCTTTTGGGCCAATGGTATCGCCGTGGGCGAACAGGCGGCGCGGCTCGACTGGGTGATGAGCGTACTACCGATGATCAAAAAGTTTTATACACAGCGTGCTGGCACACTTTCGGGCGGCCAGCAACAAATGGTATCGCTAGGTCGTGCGCTGTTGGGTCAACCGCGCTGTCTGCTGCTTGACGAACCCTCAATCGGCTTAGCACCAAAGCTCTTTCAAGACTTAGCCGGGCCCTTGCGGGCGTTACAGCAAGAGCGCAAGATGTCGATCTTGATCGTTGAGCAAAATATTCGCGAGGCCTTAAAAATTTCAGATCGCGTGATCGTCATGAAGTCTGGCCAGCTGATTCGAGAAGGCACCCCCGAAGCCTTTAGCAATAACGCCGACCTCATGGAACTCTATTGACATGTCGCAGTTGTGCACCTTGCACTCTGTCTATGAACAGCCTTTAAGCCAAACACCAGACGCTACGATGTTGATCCAAGAGGATCAGCACATCTCTTATCTTCAGTTTGATCAGCTTGTACAAGACACGCAGGCTTGGCTCGCAGAGCAAGGCGTCAAGACCGGTACGCACGTCGCCGTATGGTTGATCAATCGCGTCGAATGGCTGGCGATTTTTTTCGCGCTCGCGCGCCTAGGCGCTACGCTTGTTGCGGTCAACACAAAATATCGTAGTCACGAAGTTCACTATATTTTGACGAACTCGCACGCAAGTTTTTTAATCCTACAACTCAATTTTAGAAAAATTGATTTTGCTGAAGTGGTTCAAGGTATTGATGCCAGCACGCTGACGAAGCTCAAAAAAATCATAGTCGTCGACCCCGATGACCAGACGCCGATGCGACTACTCGAACGGCCTGTGCTCCATTTTGTTCCAAGGCTCGCGCAAGGGACCCACGCTGAAAACAGGCAACCAAAACCCGCGAACACGAAAAATACTCAGAGTCCGCGTGCGCCGTCTGAAACTAAAAAACTGGCCCAACACCAGACGCAATCGCCTGAGCTTGAGGATCTGCCTGTTATTTTTTTTACGACCTCTGGCACCACTAAAGGTCCTAAGCTCGTGGTGCACACACAAAAAACACTGAGCGAACACGTGCGACACATTGCACAAGGCTATCGCTTTGGCGAGACCGGCGACGCTCTATTGACCGCCCTACCTTTGTGCGGCGTGTATGGCCTGGACAGTGCCTTAGCCGCCATCGCGGCCAAAATGCCCTTGGTATTGATGGATTTTTTTGATGTCGCCCTGGCTAGTCAATTAATCAGGCAGCATCAAATTACACATATTTTTGGCAGCGACGAAATGCTTCGGCGCTTTGCCGAACACAACTCTGACGCTGTCTCCTTTCGGTCACTCAAACTCTTTGGTTTTGCCGCGTTCAGCGCACGTTTTATCGAACTCGCGCAAGAATTGATTCCTCGCGGCTTTCCGATGCACGGGCTCTATGGCTCAAGTGAGGTGCATTCCTTATTCTCGGCGCAGCGCTCTGACCTTGCGCTTGAAGAACGAGTACTTGGCGGGGGCACTCCTGCAGCGGGGGCGCTGGCGTCGGTACGGGTACGCGATCCCGACAGTCTGGCACTTTGCACACCAGGCGTTTCGGGCGAAATCGAGATTCACTCGCCCACCCTGTTCAAAGGCTATTACAACAACCCCGAGGCCACCGCCCACGCCTTCACAACAGACGGCTACTTTAAAACTGGCGATCTGGGTTACCTGCGGGGCGACGGAAGTTTTGTGTATCAAGCGCGAATGGGCGACACCATGCGCTTAGGTGGCTTTTTGGTGGACCCCACCGAGATCGAACACGTGTTAGCTGCTCAGCCCGAAATCGAAGGCGCTCAAGTCGTGGGAATCGAAATCAACGGACAGCCGCGCGCGGTTGCCTTTGCGATCGCAAAAAATAAATGCAAACCTCCTGACGCAGCTGACATTTTAAAGAGCCTCGCAAAAACACTGGCTGCCTTCAAGATTCCGGCTCATCTTTGGTTTGTCGACGAGTTTCCGACCACCGCCAGCGCCAACGGCCAAAAGTTTCAGCGCGTCAAACTACGAGATCTTGCGGCAGACAAGCTTAGCGAGCGCTAACTACTTAGCTGGACCCGGTTCGTAGCGCGCACCCAGGCGCAGTGCCTCAGCCCGCAAAAACTCTAGCGCACAAGCAGCTGGCTCAGGGTCGCCCTTTACCCCTAACTCGATATGTGGCACCCCGCCCCCCTCACCGACCGAGGGCAAACTAAACGCCCGCACACCAGGCCATTTTTGCTCGAGCGCTTCAAGCGCAGGGGTGATGCGCGACTCGGGCATTCCGTAGACTAAAAACGAGTGCTCGACCTGTTGATTTTTATGATGCAAGTGCGCGTAGCGACTATCGAGCGTCGCCTCGAGCATTGGCCAGGCCATCACCGGAAAACCAGGCACGAAAGTGTGCTTTGAAATATAAAAACCAGGAATTCGATTAAACGGATTGACCACGGCTTCGCAACCCTGCGGAAAATAACCCATCTGCAGACGCTGTTGATTTTCGGGTGCATTGAGATCAGGATTACCTTGTCCTTTGGCCGCCGTTTCGACCACCCGCAATCCGATTTGTTCAGCCGCAAACGGGTGCAAAGCCAACGGCAGTTTTAACGCTGCAGCTGCAGCCTGGCGGGTGTGGTCATCAGGGGTTGCGCCAATGCCACCACAACTGAAGACGATGTCACCTGAAGCAAAGCTGCGCTCAAGCGCCGCAATGAGCAACGCGCGGTCGTCGGACAGGATTTCAACCCAGGACAGTTGCAAACCGCGCGCACTGAGTAGTTCAATCACTTTAGTCATGTGCTTATCTTGCCTGCGGCCCGACAGGATTTCATCGCCGACAATAATGAGGCCAAACCGCGCGTTGTCTTGAGAGGCAGACATGTTGTTTCCAGAAAAATGGGGTCAATCAAAAATAAGGATGTTCGATATTTCAGCACAAATGCAAGAGCTCTGAACAGCAGCGCAGGTGTTACCCGATTCAGACGTAAGCAGCTTCGTAAAAATTATGACCATTTAGAGCAAAATCTCACATCTCAAGGGTTTTTTCGCTGCGCAATCGTCGTAAGGCCTCTAGTCCATAGTTGGTGTAAACCAAACCCGAGAACACGGGCAAAAATACCCAGGCAGGGGGCAATAGATTCAAAAGCGCGCAGAAAAAACCAATCAGCCAAAAGCCCTTACCGTGGCGTTCTAACAAGATTTTTCGTTCGATCGCATTGGCGTGCTCGACAATTGAGTCAATTCGCATCATGCGCGAAAAGGCGAAGGTCCACCACAAAAGCGAGACCAACAGGCCAAGAGGCGGAAACAGCCAGAAAGGCAAGGTCAAGATCCAGCCCAGCAAAAAGACCACACTGACCCAGAGCGCGTTCCAGACACTGACCACAAACGCGTGTTCGCCTTTGAGTGCAATATCGGGGAAGCGGTGACGCGACAAATGCGAGACAACGATAGGCATGACAAACACCGCAGCTACGGCCAGACCGAGGATGCCCGAGGCCGGCAATAACACCAACACTGCCGCCATCGTCAGTAACCAAGTTTTGGCAGAAAGCAAAGAGAACAAGCCCAGCGACACCAGCCATTCGTTGGCTGTGAGTAGCCAGTTTGAGTCGGTGATCTGCCGATTGAGCCAGTCGGTGAGTGGGCCAAGCGCAACAAAAAGCAGCACCACTGCGGCGCCCAACACAATTAAAAACGGCATCAACAAAGCGAAGAGCATTCGCGGATGAAATTGCGACACGATGGCCCGACCAAAGGCCTCGCCGACACCAGACAAACCGACCGAGTGCGCTGCAGGCGAAAGTGTAGTCAAGGCGAGAGTTTCCTGGTGAGCGATGACACGACCGAAAAGCGTTTGAAAGGAGTCTTTTCTTGAAATCGCGTAAACGAGGCTATCATAGGTGAATAGACCGTTGCTAGCCCTGATATTTTATGTCGAAATGAGCGTTTATTTTCCAAACTCGCCAACTCTGGCCAAGGTCCTCGAGACGCCCGACCTTTTGGTCGTGCTATGTTTCTGCGCGGCGTGGTGCGATGCCTGTAAAGCCTATCAAACAAAGTTTGAGTCGCTGGCTCAACAACACCCACAGGCCTGCCTGATTTGGGTCGACATCGAAGACTACCCCGAGCTGCTGGGCGATGAGGATGTTGAGAATTTTCCGACGCTTGGCATTATGCAAAACGGCGAGATCCGTTTTATGGGAACGCTGCTGCCACACATCGAACACTTAAACCGCTTGATCCAGACCATGCAGGTCGCAGGGCCGTCGCAAAAATCAGGTTTGCCAGAAGATTTACTGGCACAACTTCAAAACCTAAGCCTGCAGTCTTAACCCGCGCAGCCAAGCGCAAAGTCTTTGACGCCGCTTAAGGCAAACCGCAACGTTTTAGTCAGACTTTTTTTGTGCCGCGCCCAACAACAGTCCCACCGGGCGTTTAGCGAGCAAAGCGGACTTTTTGGCGAGCACCGCGGGCGTTTGCGCAGCGACGGTTGCTGCCGCGACCGAAGCAGCCGAGGGCTGATAAGGTTTTGTAAAGAAATCATCAAGCGGTTTGGCAGGCGCACCGTAGCGGGCGGGCCGCGCGCTTCTGTCAGAGCGCTCGGTAGCATGAGTGCCATGACTGGCCCGAGGACTGTGACTGCGCCCCGCGGCAGAACCACCCGCAGCGCGCTCAGCGCCGTGGCTCGAGCGCCCTGGACGTGACTCGTCTGACGAAGAACGCTGCGCCAGCAAACCACCCGGGATCTCGAGGGTGCCGCGCACGATCGTCGTTTTGATCAGCTTTTCAATATCAAGCAAATACTTTTCTTCGGCAGGCGCGAACAGCGAAATAGCCTCACCCGACGCACCCGCCCGACCCGTGCGGCCAATGCGATGTACGTAGTCTTCGGCGCTACGAGGCAAATCGTAATTAATCACGCAAGGCACGCCCGCAACGTCTAGGCCGCGCGCAGCAACATCGGTCGCAACCAAGACCTCAAGCTCGCCTGCCTTGAAAGCCTCTAGTGCCTTCATACGATCGGCCTGCGTTTTGTCGCCATGAATCGATTCGGCGCGCACGCCGTCAAGTTCAAGCTGTCGCGCTAAACGTCCCGTGCCAATTTTGGTATTCGAAAACACGATCACTTGCTTCAGGCCGCGCGACTTTACCAAATGAACCACCGCAGCGCGTTTAGCATCGCCCGGCATCGGGTAGGCAATTTGCGTGACCGTATCAGCGGTCGCGTTACGCCCTGCCACTTCGATTTCAATCGGATTATTGAGGTAGGTGCGGCCGAGTTTGCGGATATCGTTACTAAACGTCGCCGAAAACAACAGTGTTTGCCGCGGCGTTGGCAACAAGCGAAGAATGCGCTCGAGGTCGGGTAAAAAACCCATGTCAAGCATTCGGTCGGCCTCGTCTAACACAAGGATACTGACCTGTCCTAAGTTGACATTGCGTTGCTCGACGTGATCAAGCAGGCGCCCAGGCGTTGCGATCAGCACTTCACAACCGTTACGCAAGGCCTCTTTTTGTGGGTTGATATCTACACCGCCAAAGACCACCGTTGAACGCAAAGGCGTCAGTTTGCCGTAGCGTCTCACGCTGTCGGCGACCTGATCCGCAAGTTCGCGGGTCGGCGTCAAAATCAGTGCTCGGACAGGGTGGCGCGCGGGCGAGGCGCTACTGTTGGCTGAAGGCATCAAGCGATGCAAAATCGGCAACGTGAACGCCGCGGTTTTACCCGTGCCCGTTTGCGCCGCTCCCATGACATCTTGTCCCGCCATCGCCAGCGGAACGGCCTGAGCCTGAATGGGGGTAGGGATCGTGTAGCCCGTGTCGATCACGGCTTGCAGCAAAGACGGGTGCAACCCGATTTCGGCAAAAGTTGGCGTTGCCACGGCGGGCGTATCAGTTGGTTGTGTAGTGGAAGTCAAGTCGTTTGAAAGATTGAAGTCATTGAATTAATTAAGGAAACACCCATAATTGTACTCTAGTCAGCCCCCTCAACTCGGGATTGGTCTTCAGGCGGTCAGAAAAGCAGGCCTAGCCGCTTGGGCTAGGGTTGTGCGAGCCACACCACCCGCCCAAGCGCAAGCACACGCAACCCCAGAAAAAATGGCAATTATTGTAGACTGTGGGCTTGCTACACTATGAACGATTGACTATTTTTTGAGATTCACGATGACGCAAGCTTCTGCCTCTGGCAAAGAACAAACGCCGACGCAAGTCGGTGCCGCCGACCTCCCCCTGCATTGCCCCAGTCCGCGTGCGCCGCTCTGGAGCATGCACCCGCGCGTGTTTCTGGATGTGACCAAAACCGGCTCGGTGAACTGTCCGTATTGCGGCACCCATTACCAACTGGCGGCCGGTACCGTTGTGCACGGCCACTAAAGGTCACACTGATGCCTGTGATGTTCGCCACGCCCGAAGAAGCCGAACTGGCTTTTTATGAGGCGCTTGAACGCGCTGATCTCAATCGGCTGATGCAAGTATGGTCCGAAGATGAAGACATCGTCTGCGTCCACCCAGGCGGCTTACGCATTGTGGGCTTGCCTGCGGTCAAAGAATCCTGGCAAGAGATTCTGTCTAACGGCCCCTTGCATATTCGGCCCGCCAAAATGATCAGTACACAAAGCATGATGAGCACTGTGCATTCGCTGATTGAACAAGTCACCATGCGCGGGCAAGACCACACCGAGGTCGTCCACTGCTACGCCACCAATGTTTATCATAAAGGAGCGACAGGTTGGCGCTTAGTCATGCATCACGCCTCTGCCGCGCCTGAGCAAAGTGGGTTACTTGAACAACACGACTCGCCCGGACTTTTGCACTAAGCCTATGTCAAAGTGACGGCCTCTCTTGATCTGACCCCATGCCCAGCTCCGCGTTGGCTGCCCGAACGGCAAAGCCAAACATTGTTTGGCGCGTGCGTGGCGCCAACCAACAAACTTAAGTTCTTGCGGGCGCGCTACGACACGCCCGACGGCGATTTTATCGATTTAGACTGGGCTGTTCCAGGCTTGCCGTTGCCTGCCAGGCACGGCCAAGACGTGGCCTTAAGCCATACGGCGGCGGCTCGCTGGCTCACGCCAGCCGAACAACAACAACTGGCCAGTCGCGAATGCACACCGGCCCTACTCGTTTTTCATGGTCTCGAGGGCAGCAGCCAGAGCCGCTATGCGCAAGCGGTTGCAAGCTATTTCAAAGCCCAAGGTTGGATCGTGGTGATCGCGCATTTTCGTGGCTGCTCTGGCTTTGCCAACCGTCTGGCGCGCGCTTATCATTCGGGCGACTCGGCCGAGATGCATTTTATTTTTGAGACAGTGCGCCAGCAGGTCCCTGGCGCACGCTGGCACGCGATGGGTGTGTCACTCGGGGGCAACGCCTTACTTAAATATTTGGGCGAATATGCGGCTCAAGCAATATGGCTGTCGGCCGCGGCGGCGGTTTCGGCCCCTCTGGATTTAGTCGCTGCGGGCAACCACCTGTCCGACAACCTCTTCAATCGTGAAATCTATTCGCGCTACTTTTTGCGCTCACTGAAGCCAAAAGTTCTCGAGAAGGCGCGCAGGTATCCAGGCGTGATCGATGTCTTGAGGGTGAGTCAAGCGCGCGACTTACGCGAATTTGATCACGCTTACACCGCGCCCATGCATGGCTTTAAAGACGCCCTAGACTATTGGACACAAGCCGCCAGCAAGCCGTGGCTAAAAAAAATAACCGTGCCGACGCTCGTATTGAACGCGCGCAACGACCCCTTCTTGCCCGAGCATACGTTGACCGGGCCAAACGACTGCAGCGACGCGATCACTTTGCATCAGCCCGCACTCGGCGGACACGTGGGCTTTGTCAGCGGCGCCTGGCCTGGCCACCTGAACTGGCTGCCCACCCGGATTACAAGTTTTTTTGAAACTGTGGTGCCACTCACGCCCTGAAGTTGCGGGGCGAAGGAGACCGATCTGCTGTGCCGGCTAAGACTTGAAACGTTCGAGCAGGCGACGGTCTTCGGCGATTTTTGCGCTGAGCGTGCGAATTTGCACATCGATTTGCGACTGGACATAAAAATCTTGCGATAAGGTGCGAGCCTGCTGCAATTGGGACACTGCGGCGGGCAAGGCTCCCACCTGCTCGTAATACGCCGCCATCGCCTGACGTGCAGCGACGGGGTTATTTGAACGGTCTTGGCTGTTACCAAGCATCTTATAAAAATCCGGCTCGCTTTGAGGCCAGCGCTTGAGCTGCTCTTGCAGGTAGGCGATGGCCTCTTTGTCTTTGCCTTGCAGCTGCAAGCATTCTGCAACTTTGAGCGCGAAGACGCGTCGTTCAGGCCAGCGCTTTTGCCCGGCTTGCGCGCTTGTTAAGGCCGTAGCGATCTGCCGGTTAGCGAGCTCTAACTCGACACGCTGTAAGTCTAGATAAGGCGAGTTTGCCATGGCGGTCTGCGCTTGTTGCAAGGCGCTGGCTGCCGTTTTTAAATCTTTGCGGGTTAAGGCGGCAAACGACAAGCCATACCAAGCCGCTGTGCGCCTAGTGGCACTGAAATTTGCGCTCTGGTCACTTTTGGCGTCGATGCGAGTCTCTTCTTGCAGTTGCTCAACCGCTTGCACTAAAGCCCGCGAATCAGTCGCCTGTAAAACACGCGCCTTGGCCCGAACAAACCAAAACTCATCCGAAGCTTGATAAGTTTTGGCCGGTAACTGGCGAATCCGGTTTTGCATGTCGGTCATACGCGAAATGCTCAGTGGGTGGGTCGTAACATACACCCCACCGCCCCGCCCTTCGTTTAAGTTTGAGGCCTGCATCAGACGTCCAAACATCACAGCCATTCCGTTGGGGTCGTAACCAGCTTTGCGCAAAATCTCAAAGCCAGTGCGATCAGCCTCTTGCTCGGCGTCGCGAGAAAAGCCAAGTTGCTGCTCGATGGCCGCGGCCTGACCGAAGGCAGCGATACCCATTGCAGCTTGTCCGCCGCCAGGCGTGAGTGCGGCTAAGATCGAGGCCGCTATTGTCGCAAGTGCCAGATAACCACTTTGCTGCTGCTGGGTCAGGCCTCGCGCGATGTGACGCTGCGTCACATGAGCGATTTCATGGGCAAGCACCCCGGCAAGCTCAGCCTCGGCCCCTGAGGTCACAATCAGGCCCGTGTGCACGCCAATGTAACCGCCGGGCATCGCGAACGCGTTGATGACGGCATCACGCACCCCAAAGACATCAATATCCGGTGCACCACCGGGCGCCTGAGCCGCGAGCCTTTTGCCCATAGCATTCAGATACTGGCTTAAATCAGGGTCTTTGAGGTAATCGGCATCGAGCCTGCCCTGAACCATGATCGCTTCGCCCAGACGTCGCTCAAGCGCCGGCGATAGATCCGCGCTTGAGGCAGGCCCCAAACTTGGGGCCGAGGAGGGCTGCGCCCAAGCGCTTTGCCAGCCCAGCGTCAGCACTAAGAGCGCCGCGATGCACTTTTGGGATCTCGATTGCAGAGAATTCATTAAACTGTCATGACTCATGCGCTTATGATAGCGGCAGTTTAATTAAGTTCCGCAGCCATGCGGTCTTTCCTTCAGGAATTAATGATGCGTCCCGTTCGCAAAGCAGTGTTCCCCGTCGCCGGCTTAGGCACTCGATTTTTACCTGCCACCAAGGCAATGCCCAAAGAAATGTTACCCGTTATTGACAAGCCCTTGATTCAATATGCGGTCGAAGAAGCGGTTGCGGCGGGCATTACAGACTTGATTTTTGTGACAGGTCGCAACAAGCGCGCCATCGAAGATCATTTTGACTCTGCGCCCGAGATGGAAGCCGAACTGGCCCGCAAAGGTAAGGCCGAACTCCTGGCAATTGTGCAAGGTATCTTGCCCTCGCATGTCAGTTGTATCTATATCCGCCAATCTGCCCCTCTGGGCTTAGGTCACGCCGTGCTCACCGCGGCCCCCATCGTCGGAGACGAGCCTTTTGCGGTGCTGCTTGCGGACGACCTGCTGGACGCCGATCGCCCGGTCATCGGGCAACTGATTGACGCGGCCCTGACCTACCAAGGCAGTATTTTGGGCGTACAAGAAGTTCCGTTAAGCGACACCGACAAGTATGGCATTGTGGCGACCGATCCCGTCAGCGCGCGCACCGAACGTGTGCGCCATATCGTTGAAAAACCAAAACCCGCTGTCGCGCCATCTACCTTGGCTGTTGTGGGACGCTACGTGCTCGATGCCCGAATTTTTGCGCACCTTCGACAGACACAGGCTGGCGCCGGCGGCGAGATTCAACTGACGGACGGCATTGCCTCACTCATGAAAGAAAAAGCCGTGTTCGCACATCGTTACGAGGGTGTGCGTTACGACTGTGGCAACAAAGAAGGCTGGTTCAGAGCCAACGTCGCGCTTGGGCGCAAGTATCACAACTTGGTACCCTGAGCGTCCTGTTGGCGCGGCGACTGACCCCAACGCCCCTTGGCGGACAAACGCATCAAAGTGCGTAATGCCACCATTAAACCAATCACCTCGGTCATTGCGGCGGGTATCCACATTGTCAAACCGCCAATCATTTGGTCGGTTTGCGCATCCATGGGGATGGCCCTGCCGCACAGATCAAACAAGGGATACAGGTCGCGTTCAGTAAAGGCGATGATGGCGCCCGCCACCATTTGTGGGGCCATCGTCACAATCGGCGAAAGCACCCGACCACCAGGCGACATCGCCGAAGGCGGGCATACGCGCCGATCGAGAATCAGATTCCAGTACATAAACCCGGTTATCACCACCGACCAATTCATCAAACGATACAGGCGCCAATCCAGCATCGAATAAAACTGTACCGAAGGAATCAACCACACGACGACCAAAAAGATAAAAAGCGCCGGCACAATAATGGGGTTGGTCAACAGGGCGACTACGCTGCGCCCCGCCAAGGTTTGATTAAACCGCCGCAAGCCCCGACGCCACGCAAGCGGCAAACCCGCACGCAACACTTGACCCGGATAGGCCGCCATCACGACTAAAGGCCCCAGGTGATGCAACACCAAGTGCTGAATGCGGTGCATAAAAAACATACGCTCAGCGTAGTAATCGAGCATCGTGTGCAGCGACAGGTACAGCAGTGTCAGACCAAACCAAAAAAAACACTGACGGCTGCGGCTGACGCGATGCACCCGTTGGCCACGCACAAAGAGAATCCCGCAGGTGATGAAACACAGCAGCAGCGTAGGAGAGAGCTCCCAGGGTTCGAGCCAGCCAATCCAATCCATCACAAAACCTTATCGAGTGAGGCTTTCTCAGACAGAAGCCACGCAGAGATTGTAGTATGTCGATAGTTCAACAGACTCTTGCGATACCCCTATGCTTGCTGCAACCCCTCACCCTGAATGCTTTAACCTGCGTCGTCAGCAAGTACTGGCCTGGATGCACAGCCAGGGCGGGGGCATCGCGATCGTACCGACTGCACCAGAGCGCACGCGCAATCGCGACAACCATTACAGCTATCGCTACGACAGCGATTTTTATTACTTGAGCGGGTTCATCGAGGCGCAGGCTTGGTTGGTACTGATCGCGGGTGACACCGACCAAAGCATTCTCTTTTGCGAGGACAAAAATCCTGAGGTCGAAATCTGGACTGGGGTGCGCTGGGGCCCCGCGGCTGCCGCCGACCATTTTGGTTTTAATCAAGCTCACGCGCTCGACGACCTCAATACGCGTGTGACGGATTTATTGATTGGTCAGCGCAACTTGTTTAGCACCTTATCGCGCCCCGCGCACCCCGAACTTCTCAAGCAACTCACTGACTGGCTGACCGCGGCCCGGGGCAGCGTGCGCGATACCCGCGCCTTGCCGCAGCAGTGGCACGATCTGAGCGAAGTCTTGGCCGAGCTGCGTTTGCTTAAAGATGCCTCTGAGCTCGCGACGATGCGAGCAGCTGCCAAGATTTCTGCGCAAGGCCATGTGCTCGCGATGCAGGCCGCGCGCCCAGGCTGTCGCGAATACGAGCTCGAAGCCGAGTTGCTCTATCACTTTCGTAAACACGGCGCCCAGGCTGTGGCGTATGACAGCATTGTGGCAGGCGGCGCCAATGCCTGCGTGTTGCATCACCGTGCAGGCAACTCGGTGCTGCAAGACGGCGAGCTGGTCTTGATCGATGCGGGCTGTGAACTGGATGGCTACGCCTCTGACATCACTCGGACGTTTCCGGCAAATGGTCGGTTTTCAGGCCCTCAACGCGCCTTATATGACCTCGTCTTGGCGGCGCAACGCGCGGCCTCTGAAAAAACCTCGCCACAATATCACTTCAATGTGGGACACGAGGCGGCTGTAAACGTTTTGACACAGGGTTTGCTCGACGAGGGCTTGCTGCAAGGCACGCTTGAGCAAGCCCTCGAAACCGCTGCCTACCGACGTTTTTATATGCACCGCACCGGCCACTGGCTCGGAATGGACGTGCACGACGTTGGAAGCTATCGCAGTCCGCCGGCGTCCGATCAAGAACGGCCGTGGCGCCAACTACGCGCGGGAATGGTACTCACCATCGAGCCCGGCCTTTATGTCAGACCTGCGCCAGATATCGCAGAAAAATTTTGGAACATCGGGATCAGAATTGAAGACGATGCGGTCGTGACCGAAACGGGTTGCGAGTTGATCTCGCGCGGAGTCCCTGTTGCGCCAGACGAGATCGAAGCGCTGATGCGTGCGCGTTCATAAATGCCAGGCTGACCCAGCCGCGCGACTAATCCGAATTCAGGTCAAACCCTTCAAGCCACCCCAACGCTGTCCAAACATAAATCACGATCATCGCAATGCCAAACATCAAGGCCACGGTACCGATCAAGAGCGTAAAAATCGCGATCAAAATGGCGCCCCAACCGCTGGGGTGCTCACGCACCAAGCCTGGGTTATAAAATCCGTCAAACCGGACATCGCTCATCAGGCACAGCACGATCGCTTCGATGAAGCCGTCGAGAATTGGGATAAACAACAAGAAAAAAGCTGGATTCTCGTACCAGATGTCAGAAAAAGCGCTGGCGATCATGAGCGCCACGCCCGTCACACTGACCAGCCAAGCCTGACGGCGCCCCAAGTACCACCAATGCGCGCCCACACAGCCAAACAACGCCGCGAGCAAGCCAACCGTCGTTTTATTGCGAAACCGCGCGGCGGGTGCTGAAGTGGATAAGTTTGAAGCAGTCATTAAGATCCGTCAGATTTGAACGCCAGAACGAAAGGCACAACGAACTCAAGATTTTTATCTGGTCGTTTTCGCTCAGAACTTTAGCACCAATCACTCGGACCATTTTTAATCCCTTTGCGGCTGAGTCAGTCTGCTCAGAGGGGCAAGACGGCTCGAACCCTCGCGATGCCATAAAATGGAGACATGCAAGCTCAAGAAGTCGATGTCGCAATCTTAGGGGGTGGCCCGACCGGCAGTGCGCTGGCGCTGCTACTTGCCCGTTTGACTGCGCATCCTGAAAGGATTGCGCTGTTACAGGCCGACAGCGCCTCGCAGTACGGGCACACACCCGAGCTTGACCCCCGTGTCTTGGCCGTGAATCACGGCAGCCGGGTGTTACTCGAGAGCTTAAAAGCCTGGCCACAACAGGCCGCCCTGATACAGACGATTCATGTGTCGCAGCGCGGCCGCCTGGGGCGCACTGTGATCAGACACAGCGACTTTGACGTCTCTGAACTGGGCTGCGTGGTGCGCTATGGTCAGCTTCACGCTCAGCTCACACAGGCGGTACAACGCAGCGGCGTACTGGTTTTAAAAGGCGCAAGTGCGCACGTGCTCGGGCAAGACCTCTCGGGGGTCAGTCTCGCGCAAGGATCCTTGCAACTCCGCGCAAAACTCGCGATTCACGCCGATGGCATGCCTGGCACTCAAGCAAACCGTCAATATTCGCAAATTGCCTTACTGACCCGCGCCCGCGCGAGTCTGCCGCGGGCAGGCTGGGCGTTTGAACGCTTTACAAACGAAGGCCCGTTAGCCGTTTTGCCTCACCCCGACGCCTTGGGCGAACAGTCGATCGTTTGGTGCTGTACGCCCGAGCGCGCCAAAGCCCTGCAAGCCCTCACGCGCGAAGATTTTTCTCAGGCGCTGACTGAGATGTTTGGCTCAAGGCTGGGCACACTCACGGTACAGGGCCCGGTGGCAAGCGTCCCACTAGGCATGACTTTGCGCCCACACACCCTTGACGGACGCTGCGTGGCAATTGGTAACGCCGCACAAACCTTACACCCTGTCGCCGGCCAAGGCCTGAACCTCGGGCTGCGTGATGCCGCAACGCTTGCGCTTGCTTGTCGCGACTGGCTGGTCACGCCAGAGCAGACACCCATGGCCGCTTTGCAGCGCTTCGAACGACTGCGCGCGCCCGATCGCCAGCTAACGGTTCGTTTAACCGATCTGCTCTCACGTGTGTTCACCACAAAATTGCCTCTGATTGAACATGCTGCCGGCCTGGCTTTGCTAGGCATGGATCTTGTGCCTGCCCTGCGTGCCCCGCTTGCACGCCACTTGCTGCAGGGCCTGCGGCTATAGCGCCAGCTCACCCTGGCGCGAAGCGTTTACAATTTGGCATGAACATCGGTCCTTGGTCTTTAAGTAACAACGTTTTTGTCGCTCCGATGGCTGGGGTGACCGATCGGCCGTTTCGTCAATTGTGCAAGCGCCTCGGCGCAGGCTACGCCGTCTCTGAAATGGCAGCTAGTAACCCACAGTTATGGCAAACCGTTAAATCGTCGCGACGTCTGAATCACGAGGGCGAAAACGAACCCGTTTCGGTACAAATTGCCGGTGCTGATCCCGAAATGATGGCGCAAGCGGCCGTGTTCAATATCAACAAAGGCGCCCGAGTCATCGACATTAATATGGGGTGTCCCGTTAAGAAGGTCTGTAACGTCGCCTCGGGCTCAGCACTGCTGCGCCACGAGGACTTAGTCGCCCGGATTCTCGATACCGTCGTCAAGGCGTGCGCGCCTTTTGGTATACCCGTCACGCTAAAAACACGTACCGGCTGGGATCGCGAACACCGCAATGCCCTGCGCATTGCCCGCCTGGCGCAAGACACCGGCATCGCCGCGCTCACACTACACGGACGCACCCGCGCCGACCTGTATTTAGGGCAGGCCGAATACGACACCATTCGCGAGGTGAAGGCCAGCATCTCAATTCCGGTTGTGGCAAATGGCGATATCGACAGTCCACAAAAAGCGCGCGCCGTGCTGGACTACACCGGTGCCGATGCCGTCATGATCGGTCGCGCCGCGCAAGGCCGTCCGTGGATCTTCCGAGAGATCGACCATTTTCTGCGTACCGGCCAAACTCTCGAGGCACCCAGCTGGTCAGAGATGCGCGATTTACTGCTGCATCACTTAGCCGATCATTATCAGTTTTATGGCGAGGGTGTCGGCGTCAAAACTGCACGTAAACACATTGGGTGGTACGTCAGCGGCTTGCCGGGCGGCAAGCTTTTTGCAGACCACATTAACCGCCTCGAGACCACCACCGAACAATTTGCGGCAGTCGATCAATGGTTTTTAGCTCAGGCTGCGGCTGGTGCAGACAGTGGGGCCACAACCTGCGACAATCACGGTCTACATCCGTCATACCTGCGCGCCGCCTGAGGATCGTTCTCATGAAAATAAACAATGTCCTGGATCAAGCTGTTCGCCTCAGTCTTGAGAACTATTTTGCCGACCTAGGAGACACCGAGCCCACCGACCTGTATGACATGGTCGTGGGCTGCGTCGAACGTCCGCTACTCGCGGTTGCCATGCAACGCGCCAACAACAACCAATCGCGTGCTGCCCTGATGCTAGGTGTGACGCGCAACACGCTCAGAAAAAAGCTACTCGCTCACAAACTGATATGACCATTCAAACTGCACTGCTTTCCGTTTCAGATAAAGCCGGTATCCTCGAATTTGCCAAGGCACTCGCCAAGCGTGGCGTGCGTCTGCTTTCCACTGGCGGCACAGCCAAACTATTGGCCGAAGCAGGCTTAACAGTCACCGAGGTTGCCACGCACACTGGCTCACCCGAAATTCTCGACGGTCGCGTCAAAACCTTGCACCCAAAAATTCACGGTGGCCTGTTAGCACGGCGCGATAGCGCTGAACACTTGCAGACACTCAAAGAACATAGCATTGAACAGATCGATCTGCTGGTCGTCAATCTTTATCCGTTTCGCGCCGCCGTGGCAAAGCCAGACTGCACCTTTGCCGACGCCGTCGAAAACATCGATATCGGGGGGCCCGCCATGTTACGCGCGGCTGCTAAAAATCACGGTACACAGTCCGGGGGGGTGACGGTTGTGATTGACCCTGCTGATTACCCGCGTGTTTTACAAGAGATAGACGCCCAGGGGGGTACCTCTTACGCACTACGCTTAGCGCTTGCCACCAAGGTCTACGCGCATACCAGCGCCTATGATGGGGCCATCGCGGCTTACCTCAGTAGCCTGATCGAGCCCGAACCTGCACAAGAGACTGTTCCCGCGCGCAGCACCTGGCCCAACACCCTGACACTGCAAGTCCATCAACAACAAGTGTTGCGCTATGGCGAAAACGCTCAGCAACGTTCGGCGTTTTACGTCGACCCGAGCTGCCCGGCAGGCTTGCTGGGTAACTTTGTACAGCTGCAAGGCAAAGAGCTTTCCTACAACAACATCGCCGATTCCGATGCGGCCTGGGATTGCGTTCGCGGCTTTGCCGAACCGGCCTGCGTCATCGTCAAACATGCCAACCCCTGCGGCGTGGCCGTGGCAGACAACGCGGTCCACGCTTATCTGAAAGCGTTTAAAACAGATCCCACCTCAGCGTTTGGCGGCATCATCGCCTTTAATCGCACCGTCAACCTGGCCTGCGCCGAGGCGCTCACCGCGCAGTTCGTTGAGGTGTTGCTCGCCCCAGAATACGACGCGGCTGCGCTTGAATTTTTAACTGTCAAGAAAAACGTTCGGGTCCTGCAGGTGCCAATGGGCGTGGGACAAAATGACATCGACGTTAAACGCGTAGGCGGTGGCTGGCTAGTGCAAACCCCTGATTCAAGCACCGTTCAGTCAAGCGATTTAAAAGTGGCCAGCCGCAAACAACCGACCCCCGCGCAACTCAGCGATCTGCTGTTTGCCTGGAAAGTCGCAAAATTCGTTAAATCAAACGCCATTGTTTTCTGTGGCGAGGGCATGACCTTAGGCGTGGGGGCTGGCCAAATGAGCCGAATTGATTCAGCGCGTATCGCTTCGATTAAAGCCGAAAATGCTGGTCTCAGCCTGAAGGGCTCGGCGGTTGCCTCAGATGCATTTTTTCCGTTTCGCGACGGCTTAGATGTCGTGATTGACGCTGGGGCGACTTGCGTGATTCAACCGGGCGGCAGCATGCGCGACGACGAAGTGATCGCTGCGGCCAATGAACGCGGAATTGTGATGGTGCTGACCGGCATGCGTCATTTCAGACATTGAGCCCCTTCTGGAAACGCTTAAATACCTGACGAACTTAACCCGATGCGAATCCTAGGTGTCGACCCAGGTTTGCGCCGCACAGGGTTCGGCGTGATTGATTTAAACGGCTCAACTCTGACCTACGTCGCAAGCGGTACGATCGTCGTCCCCACCAACATTACCCTGCCATTGCGGCTCAAAGTGATTTTGGATAACTTGCGGCAAGTGGTTGAAGACACCCAACCCGATGTGGCAGCCCTTGAAATCGTCTTCATGAACACCAACCCAGCCACAACCTTGCTGCTCGGCCAGGCGCGCGGTGCAGCGCTCTGCGCGCTGGCTGACCGAGATCTCGCCGTACACGAGTACAGCGCGCTGCAAATCAAAAAATCCGTCGTGGGGGCTGGGCGTGCAGCAAAAGAGCAAGTGCAGCTGATGGTGCAGCGTCTGTTATCGTTAGACGGCGTTCCCGCGCCTGATTCTGCCGATGCGCTGGCCTGTGCGATCTGTCACGCGCACGTGAGTCCTTTAGCCGAAAAACTCGGCATCACAAGCTATCAACAACGTACGGCCAGGGGTCGTACCCGCGTACGTGGTGGGCGCTTGCTCGGTTAACTTTTAGGAACCGCCAAAATGATTGGTCGCTTAACAGGTACGCTCTACGAAAAAATGCCGCCGCGTATTGGTCTGGATGTTCAAGGTGTCGGCTACGAAATCGATGTCTCGATGACTACCTTTTATGCGCTGCCTGAACTCGGCGCTCAGGTCACGATCTTGACGCATTTGACTGTGCGTGAAGACGCGCATATTTTGTTTGGTTTTTCTACCATGCAAGAACGCGCCGCCTTTCGAGAACTCGTCAAAGTCAGCGGTATTGGCGTACGGACAGCACTTGCAGTGTTATCAGGTATGTCGGTGTCGGACCTTGCGCAGGCAATCACGCTACAAGAGCCGGCGCGCCTGACGCGCATCCCTGGCATTGGCACTAAAACCGCGCAACGCCTGTTGCTCGAGATGAAGGGCAAACTTGGCGCAGACTTAGGGGCAAGCCCCAGCGTGTCTGCCGGCAACCAAACCGATGTCCTGCACGCCCTCACCGCCTTGGGCTATTCAGAGCGCGAATCGCTGACCGCGCTCAAAACCTTACCCGAGGGCGTGAGTATTTCGGATGGTATTCGGCTTGCACTCAAGAGCTTGTCGCGCTAAGTTCGCTGCGCCACGCGTTTTAGTCCACGCGTGCGCCTGATAACTTTACGGCCTGCGCCCAATTTTTAACCTCGGTATCGATCACTTTTTGAAAGGCCTCGGGCGAGCTGTTATTGATCTCACCCCCCATCTCAAGCAAGCGTTGCTGCATCCCCGGGTCGGCCACAATCCGCTGCACATCTTGGTAAATTTTTTGACGTAAGGCCTGCGGCATTGACCCCGGGCCAAATAAGCCAAACCAGGTGGCTGCGTTAAAGTCCGCGATTCCGGCCTCGGTCATGGTGGGAACCTTGTCAAGCGCTAGTGCACGGGTGGGATGCGCCAGTGCAAGCGCCCGTAGTTTTCCGGATTTAATGTAAGGCAGCGCCGCAGAGAGCGTCACAAACGCCACCTGCACTTGACCACCGATTAAATCCGTCAACATCGGCGCATCGCCCTTGTATGGCACGTGTACGAAGGGCACGTCCGTTTTGGCCTTAAACAGTTCGCCCGTCAAATGCTGGGGCGTGCCGTTTCCGGTGGACGCCATGGACAAACCATTTTTTTGCGCCTTCGCGTACGCAACCAAAGCAGACACCGTATCAACCGGCAAGGTCGCAGTCGTGACCAACACCAGAGGGATCGTCGAGATCAAAGCAATCGGGGCAAAATCTTTAAGAGGATCGTAGTTCAACTTGGCGTACAGACTTGCGCTAATCGTGTGCGCCGCGGTGGTCATATACAGCAGATAACCGTCGCCAGGCGCGCGTGCAATCGCCTCTGCGGCAACCGTAGTGCCCGCACCGGGACGATTACTCACAACCACCTGTTGCCCCCAGACCGCAGGCAGTTTCTCAGCAAGCAGTCGCGCAATCACATCCGTCGCCCCACCCGCCGGGTAGGGCACCACCAAGGTCACTGCTTTTTGAGGAAACTCTGCTGCCAGCGCTTGGGGCGCAAGCACACTCGCGCAAAGTGCCAGCGCCGCCAGAGCGGCCAAAGACACCAAGCTCAGGCAGTTGATTGTTTGAGCGAACCAACGATTCATTTTCATGTGATCATCCTGTTACCTATTCATAAATTATTCAGCCCAGCGTTGCGTTTGCCAAAGCGCACGAAACTCTGCATCCGCCTTTTTTAGTCGGGCTTGCCAGGGTCCACTCGCCAGATAATCGATCTCTGTAAATTGAGTTTTCATTTGCTGGCGAAACTCTGGGTTTTGTACAATTTTGGCCAAGGCTTGTTCGAGTTTATTCTGTATGTCTGCAGGCAAGCCTTTGGGCGCCACCAAGCCTCTTTCAGACGCGAAGACTAAATCCACTCCTTGCTCTTTGAACGTCGGCACAGCCGGTGCGAGTCCTGAGCGGCCGTCGCTGGCCTGAGCCAGAATTCTCAAATTCACACCGTTATAAGGCATCGCCTCGCCCACATTCATGCCGCCCACCACCGTATGACCGCCCATCACAGAGTTGCGCTGGGGTGCAGAACCAGTGAACGGCACATGATTTAACTTGGTGCCAGTCAGCTTTTCAAACAGAACCATTTGTAAGTGATCGTCTGTGCCAATTCCCGCAGTCCCCACGCTGATCTTTCCGGGGTTTGCCCGCGCGGCAACTAACAGATCTGCAAGCGTTTGGTAAGGCGAGTTGACACTGACGCTGAACGCGCACGGGTCTCTAACCAAGTTCGCCAGATACGTAAAATCAGCGGGAGTATAGCCTGCTGCTCGCTCGATCGGTATCGTCAAGAGGCCCGGCATATTGGTCATGCCAAGCGTATGCCCATCGGGCTTTGCGCGCGCCACATAGGTCAAAGCGATTGCCCCAGAGGCACCCGACTTATTCACGATCACCACCGAGCCACCGAGTTCTTTTTCAAGATGCGTCGCAAGCGTTCTTGCGGTGATATCTGTCCCCCCGCCCGGAGCAAAACCGACCACGATTTCAATCGGTCGGTCGGGCCAGGCCGCCGCAACACTCGCGAACAGCCCTAAACAACCCAGTACTAGTGCCCTGCAATATTTTAGATAGTGTTGCATCAGTCGTCTCCGTTAATTGAACGTTAAACACGTCATTGTATTTTTTTGTGCTGCTCTTCTAGCCAGGCGAGTAGGCGGGCGACACCTTCTTTCATGGGGACGATTGGTTTCCAGCCAATGACCTCGCCCGCCTTGTCATGGGGGATGTGAAACGCACCGCCCGAGGTCAGGCGGACTTTGCCAGGTGGGTCGGGACGAATCTCTGGTTTGAGTGAACTTTTGCAATACTCAAGGACCAACTGAACGAGTTCGCCTGTCGTGATGGATGCCGGACCTGAGACATTGACGGCCACATCGGTCGCGGCACTTTTTAAAGCGGCCACATTCGCGCGTGCCACATCCGAGACGTGCACAAAATGTTTCGTGTCGGTACCATCGCCCGGCAAAACAGGCGCCAGCCCTTTTCGAACCAGATCGTAGGTTTCCATGATGTAAAGCGAGTTCGCGGCCCGATAATGCTGACGCTCTCCGTATACCGTTGAATACCGCAAGACCACATAATCCTGACCGGCGCTTTGATGATAATGGCGGCATAACTGCTCGCCCATGATCTTTGACGCACCATACAAAATCGCGGCGGGTGGCGCGCCCACTGAATAAAAAGGTGTTTCTTCGTGCAAAGCGCCTTTGATGCCAGTGCCGTAACCGTAGACCGCATTCGACGAGGCGAAGATAAATTTTTTAACCTGATTGACGCGGCAAGCTTCGAGCATGTTTTGCGCGCCACGAATATTCACATCGACCGCCTGCCAGGGCGTTTGCGAAAATCCCAAAGTCATATATGCAGCCAGGTGCACGACGCCATCAACGCCTTTCGTGGCGTCTAAAAGTTCTGGCAGTCGCATTAAGTCTGCGCGTACGATCTTGACGCGTGGATCGTTTTGCAAATGCGCGATCGCCTCCATCGAGCCGAACGAAAAGTTATCGAGCAGCAAGACTTCACGCGCACCTTCTTTTAATAATAAATCCGCCGTGTGCGAGCCCACCAAGCTCGCTGCGCCTGCAATTAAAATGCGCGAGTCTTGAATATTAAGAGCCTTACCTTGTTTAACGTTTGCCATGATTGACTTGTCTCGTGTTGTGTTGTGTTGTGTGGGGTAGCTTTTTGTGCTCAATCTCAAGTAACGGCCTGCTACGTTAGCAGCCCAGAAGATGCGCGTGAACGCTTGCGCATACTCGACCGAGTCGCCTTTTTTAGGCACCGCCTTTTAAATAAATCGGCGCAACAGATTCGAGCGGCGTCACCACCAGATTTAACTCAGCGTCAACGGGTTCGTTCGTCACATTATCAACCGACAAGGACGCCAGATTATCGCGCGACAGCAAGGGCTCGCCTGGCAGGCATTCAAAGATACGTGCTTGCAAACGACCGAGCGAGAGCGGCAAATCGACCACTACCCGAGGGTGACCACTCCAGAGCGCTGCAAGCTTAACGAGTTCGCCTAGGGTGTAGACGCGCGGGCCCGCCAGGGCATAGGTTTTGTTGGCAGCCGCCGGCAGCGTCAGCGCGGTCATCACGGCTGTGGCCACATCCCCGACAAAGACTGGTTGCATTTTTGCGTGCGCACCCGCAATGGGCAATACAAACAAAAAACGCGCCAGCTTGGCGAACATATTCATAAACTTATCTTCAGAACCAAACACCACTGAAGGCCTAAAAATCGTGAAGTCGCCAGAGCCGGGTGCCGCGTAGCTGTCGCGAATCGCCTGCTCGCCCGCCGCCTTAGAGCGCAAATAGCCGCTTGGCCCTTGCAGGTCAGCACCCAAGGCACTGATGTGGATAAACCGCTTCACCTGGTGCGTGCGGCACGCCTGGGCGATGCGACGTGGTAGTTGCACATGGGCGCGCTCAAAATCGGCCCCGTAAGGCTGCCCTTCGCGGCTATGCAAAATACCAACAAAATTCAGGACGATGTCGCAACCCGCCACCAGGCGTTCAAGCGTTGCGTCGTCGTGGATATCGGCTTGCATCACGGTCACCGTAGGATGCACCAAGAGCTCGCGGCCATGCTGAAACTGGCGCGTTGGCACGTGTACGACATGCCCCTGTGCCACCAGACGACCAATCACCTGGCGACCGATAAACCCTGCCCCGCCAATTGCCAGAATGCGCATACCGCCCCCTAAAAAACTTAAGCCTGCGTGATAAAACTCGCATAAGATTTTAAGTCTACATTACCACCGCTCAAGATCACGCCCACGCGCGCGCCAGCAGGCACCGACAAGACGCCGTGCATGACCGCAGCGGCCCCTAGGCAGCCGGTTGGCTCGACAACGATCTTCATGCGCTCACCAAAGAATTTCATGGTGGCAACGAGTTGCGAATCGCTAACGGTCAAAATGTCGGTCACCGTTTGTTTGATGACACCAAAGGTCAATTTGCCCAGATACAGCGTCAGAGCGCCATCGGCAATCGACCTGGGAGGCTCAATGCGTACGACCTCGCCTCTGCGTAAAGACTGTTGACCATCGTTGCCGGCCTCGGGCTCGACGCCATACACCCGACAGGTTGGGCTCAGTGCTTGCGCTGACAAGGCGCTGCCAGCCAGCAAACCGCCACCGCCCAAGCACACCAATAAATAATCTAACTCGCCTACGTCTTCGAACAACTCTTTTGCTGCGGTGCCTTGACCTGCGATTACATGAAAATGGTCATACGGAGGAATAATTACCATGCCGGTTTTTTGCTGCAGCGCGCGTGCCACATCTTCGCGATCTTCTTTGTAACGATCGTAGGAGACCACGGTGGCACCGTAGCCCTCAGTCGCGGCTTTTTTAGCGACGGGTGCGTCATGCGGCATGATGATTGTGGTGGCCACGCCCAATAGTTTGCCCGACAGAGCGATCGCCTGCGCATGGTTACCAGACGAATAGGTTAGAACGCCGGCGCGACGCTGCTCTGGCGACAAATTCGCGATGGCGTTGTAGCCACCCCTAAACTTAAAGGCTCCCATGCGCTGCAGGTTTTCGCACTTAAAAAATAGCTTGGCGCCGGTCGCGCGATCGGCGGTCTCTGAGGTCATGACAGGAGTGCGGTGCGCGACACCCTTAAGCGTGGCCGCGGCATGAACAACGTCAGCGTAAGTTGGCAAAATAATTGACATGAATTTTCTCGAAATCGGGTCTTTGAATAAGGGATAGTGTACGATTGTCTGAACGCTTTTGCGTGGCCCAAACCCCTTACACAGCATCACAAAGAGTAAAGACCTCGATTTCATGGCGATACAGTCCGATTCTTTAAGCTCCCGCCCCGAACCCACGCGTTTGGTGGCCCCGCAAGCCACTTCACCCAACGAGGAGTCAGTCGAGCGCGCCCTGCGCCCCCGTGCACTTGAAGAATATGTCGGCCAGCAACGGGTACGCGAGCAACTGCAAATCTTTATTGCCGCCGCACGCAACCGGCAAGAATCGCTCGACCATGTACTGCTCTTTGGGCCACCAGGTCTAGGAAAAACCACGCTTGCACACATCATCGCCCACGAAATGGGCGTGAATCTGCGTCAAACCTCTGGACCGGTGCTTGAACGTCCGGGCGATCTGGCAGCGTTACTGACCAATCTTGAGCGCAACGACGTATTATTCATCGATGAAATCCATCGCTTATCCCCCGTCGTCGAAGAAATCCTCTACCCAGCGCTAGAAGATTTTCAGATTGATATTCTCATCGGCGAAGGGCCGGCAGCACGAAGCGTCAAGCTTGACTTGCAACCCTTTACGCTGGTGGGCGCCACCACGCGCGCGGGGATGCTCACGAACCCTTTGCGAGACCGGTTTGGCATTGTCTCAAGGCTCGAGTTTTACACCCCCGAAGAACTCACCCGTATCGCCACACGCAGCGCTGGCTTATTACAAGTCCCCATTACCCCTGAAGGGGCCTCGGAAGTCGCCCGGCGTGCGCGCGGCACTCCGCGTATCGCCAATCGTTTGCTGCGCCGCGTGCGTGACTACGCGCAGGTCAAGGCTGACGGCACCATTGATGCCACAGTGGCCAAGGCCGCGCTCTCGATGCTTGAGGTCGATCCGCAAGGGCTTGATTTAATGGATCGTAAACTTCTAGAGGCCATCATCCATAAATTTGATGGTGGGCCAGTGGGGGTCGACAGTCTGGCCGCCGCCATTGGCGAAGAGCGCGACACAATCGAAGACGTAATCGAACCTTATTTAATTCAGCACGGTTACCTGCAGCGCACCTCACGCGGACGCATGGCCACGCAAACCACCTGGCGTCATCTGGGCTTAAAACCGCCAAGCACCGCAACCGGCGGCGAACAACTATTTGACTGAGCCCAGAGGGCTCACGCTTGCACAAACTGAGTGGCTTAACTCACATTTGTTCAAACTCTGCAATGCAAGCCAAAATCGAGTCGCCATACGACTCGAGTTTTTTGATGCCTACACCGTTCACGTGCGACAAGGCTTCAAGGCTAGCAGGCCTGGCGCGGGCGATCTCGCCTAAAGTCGCATTTTGAAAAATGACGTAGGCGGGCACGCCATGGCTACGGGCGATCTCGGCGCGCCAACTGCGCAAGGCTTCAAAGACAGGCAGGGCTGCCAGCGGCAGGTCGGGCGGCAGCGACTTGGCACGCGGCGCGGCCGGGCTTCGCCCTGCACGTTCAGTTAGGCGTGCGGCCTCGCGTCGCAGCAGCAGCGTGCGTTCGCCCTTCAAGACTGCGCGACTTTGATCGGTCAGGGCGAGCGTGCCATAGCCCTCTTGATCGACCATCAGCAAGCTATGCGCGAGCAGTTGTCGCAACACACTGCGCCAGGCTTGCTCAGACAAGTCTTGGCCGATTCCAAAGACCGTCAACGCACTGTGCCCGTGCTCTAGGACGCGAGGCGTTTGCTTGCCTCGCAAAATATCAATTAAGTGACCAGCGCCATAGCGCTGTCCGCGCTCTTTCCAGAGTCGGTAAATCGTCGACAGCATTTTTTGAGCGGCGACCGTGCCGTCCCACGCCTGAGGCGGCGTCAGGCAATTATCGCAATTCCCGCAAGCCGACATTGACTGACCAAAGTATTGCAGCAGACGCTCGCGCCGACACGTAATGGTTTCGCATAAGCCCAACATGGCATCGAGTTGTGAACCCAGTCGACGCCTGAAGGCGTCATCACCGCTCGACTCGTCGATCATGCGGCGTTGTTGCACGACGTCTTGCAAACCGTAAGCCAGCCAGGCAGTCGCGGGTAAACCATCACGCCCGGCCCGCCCGGTTTCTTGGTAATAGCCTTCGACCGACTTGGGCAGATCGATGTGGGCCACAAAGCGTACATCAGGCTTATCGATTCCCATGCCAAACGCGATCGTCGCCACCATCACAATGCCGTCTTCACGCAGAAACCGAGACTGGTTTTTGGCCCGAAGCGCCGCGCCCAACCCGGCGTGATAGGGCAAGGCCTCGATGCCTTGTTCGCACAAAAAGGCGGCGGTCTCGTCAACTTTGTTGCGCGACAAACAATAGACAATCCCCGCATCGCCGGCATGCTCTTGGCGCAACAGTTGTAAGAGTTGCTTGCGCACCTCTTGTTTTTCGACAATGTGATAGCGAATATTGGGCCGATCAAAACTTGCGACAAAGTGCTGCGCGTCGTGTAAAGCCAAGCGTTCGGCGATCTCGCTGCGGGTCACATCGGTGGCAGTGGCCGTGAGTGCTAGGCGCGGCACTTCGGGCCAGCGTTCGTGCAACATCGACAAGCCCAGGTATTCGGGTCTAAAGTCGTGCCCCCACTGTGACACGCAATGGGCCTCGTCGATCGCGAACAACGCCAGCTTGCCACGCGAAAGCAGTTGCAGGCAACGCTCGGTCAACAACCGCTCGGGCGCCACGTAAAGTAAGTCGAGTTCACCGGCTAAAAAAGCCTGCTCGACCTCGCGCGAATCCGGCCAGTCTTGGGTTGAGTTTAAAAAAGCGGCCCGCACGCCCAGTTCGGTCAACGCGTCGACTTGATCTTGCATCAAAGCAATCAAAGGCGACACGACAATGCCGACACCTGCACGAACAAGCGCAGGGACTTGATAACAAAGGGATTTTCCACCGCCCGTGGGCATCAGAACGAGGGCATCGCCCCCACCAATCACGTGCTCAATAATTGCCTGCTGATCACCCCGAAAGGCTTCATAGCCAAACACGCGAGCCAACACCCTGGCGGCACCACTTTTGGCTTTTGAATCAGTCAGCATTGTCATGCCGGTATTGTAGGGGATTGCGAAGTGTCTACAGGCAAGCGCACAAGATCGTTTCAATTGATTTCAAGACGCTTGCCCAAACCCGCGCCACGTTGCACACTCTGAGGATGGACTCACGAACTAGCCTTGAAGCGCGCGTAAAAATTTTAGTGGTCGACGACGATCCCGCACTGCGTCAGTTGCTGGCAGACTATCTGAACAAGCACGGGTTTGATACGCTGGTTGCGCCCGACGCGACCGATTTGCCTGCCCGTATTTTGCGTTTTGCCCCCGAACTCCTTGTGCTTGATCGCATGATGCCAGGCATCGATGGCGCCGAAGCGTGTCGAGCCTTGCGCGCGCAGGGCGAAGATATCCCGGTCATTCTTCTCACCGCGCGCGATGAGGCCGTTGACCGTATCATCGGCCTCGAAGCAGGTGCCGACGATTATGTTGGCAAACCTTTTGATCCGCGCGAATTGCTCGCCCGTATTCAAGCTGTACTGCGCCGCAAGCGTGGCGCGTCGGCCTTAACCAAAAATGCACCTGTGCAATTTGGTGCGTTCACGTTTGATCCCGTTATGCGTCAACTCACGCGCGACGCTGAGGTGGTCAAACTGACCGGTGGCGAAATCAATTTGCTCGAAGCCTTGATTCGCAATCCCGGCAAGCCCTTATCGCGAGAAAAACTGCTCACCCTTGCGCGCGATGACGAGTCGGGCGAGCGTAACGACCGCGCCATTGATATCGCGATTTTGCGCCTGCGTCGCGCGCTTGAAGACGACCCTAAACAGCCACGCTGGATTCAAACCGTCTGGGGCACCGGCTATCGTTTTTCGCCGTGAACATGCTTACGTTTTTTCTGCCGCAATCGTTTCGCTCACGGTTGGTGTTATTGGTGCTGGCGACCGTGCTGGCGGGGCAGGCGGCCACCCTTTACCTTGTCTCGGTGTATCAACGCGATCATGCCCAAACGGTTGCTTTGGATTTATTAGCAACAACCATACGCACGTTGCAATATTCGATGGAACACGTGCCGCCACCCGAACGGGCCGAGTTTGTTCGCCAGGCGTCACAAGGCCAATGGCGCCTGTGGGCCAAGCCTTTGCCCAACGAGGCCAGATTGCAGCGCCGGGCCATACGCCCCGACCAGGCCGCGACCCGGATGCCCCAGCCTAAAGACGGTCAAACACCACGCCCCCCGCCTCCCGCGTCCACGGCGAATCCAAACCGAGCTTTACCGTTTGAAGCGCCCTCGGGCTTGGCGCCTGCCAAACCATTGTCACGCGAAACAGTCGCCAGCGACGACGTCAGGCGCGGCCTGGCCAGACTGATTGGCCGCCTGAACAATCGCTTAAGCGGTGACAGTCGCGTGGCACTCTCACGTGGGCCTACCCCAGAAATTTTTATTTCACTTACCCGCAGCACTGAAGAACAAACGCCTCGTCAACGCGAATGGCTGGTGATTCCACTTGATCGCATCGACCCCCCTGTGGCGACGTCGCTGATTATTTGGTGGCTCAGCGGACTTGCTCTGGTGTTGCTGATTGCCGCCTGGTTCTCTTGGCACATCACACGCCCGATCACCCGACTGGTTGATGCGACAGACCGCCTCGCCGCAGGCAAGCCCGCACGTGTTGAGCCCGCGGGCCCCGCCGAAATCAAACGTCTGGGCGAACGCTTTAACGCCATGCTTGAGGCGCTCAGCCAGTCAGAGGCGACGCGACGCACCTTATTGGCAGGGCTGCCGCACGATCTCAAAGCGCCGTTATCGCGAATGTGGCTACGCATTGAGATGACCGATGACGTATCTTTGAAAGATGGCATGCGTAAAGACCTGAAAGATATGCAACACATGGTCGATCAGTTTATTCAATATGTCAGAGGTTCAGATTCCGCCACGTATCACTTTACGACGTTTGCACTCAACGAGTGGGTGCTTGAACGAGTCGCAAACTGGCATGGCGCTCGCAGCGCAGTGGTGCTGGTCGGCGTGCCTGAGGCGGTTCGGGTCAACGCGGATAGTGTGGCACTTTCGCGCCTGCTAGACAATTTAATCAGCAACGCCTTGCATCACGGCGCGCCTCCGGTCGAGATCACACTGACCACACTGGACCACTGGGCGGTCATGACTGTAAGCGATCACGGCGCAGGAATCGCTCCAGAACAGCGCGCCGAGGCGCTCAAGCCTTTTGTGCGACTCGACCAGGCCCGCACGCGAACCGGCAACGTCGGCTTAGGCCTCGCGCTAACAGAGGCAATCGCTCAGGCTCACGGCGGCACACTCACCCTCGATCGGGCAGAGCATGGTGGCCTGAGCGTCGAGATTCGTCTACCCAGAGCCCCAACGTAGTCTCGCACGTTAAGGCGCCCGACCGAACAGGCCCCGATAGGTCATCAAATTAAAAATTACCATGATGGGCAAGACCACGATCGTGGCCGCTAGCACAAGTTGTAACGAACCCAGTGCTGACGCGGCATCCCATAAGGTGAGTGTATCCAGAACGAAGAACGGAAACATGCTGTAAGTCAACCCGCCCAGCATCGCGACAAACAAAAGCCAACAGAGCGTAAACGGTAACCAGACTAACGAGCGATAACGAGACTGCGTCACGCGGGTCAGACTCATATCAATTCCGACAAAACACCCAAGCATCAGCAGCCAAATCGGAGCGGCCAGCACAAGGTTGGTCGCACTACTCCATTTATAAAAAATAGCAGGGTTCGCAAGACCCAAAGCGATTGAGAGCGCAACCATGCCTGCAGCCGCCCAACGAATCGCGTGCCGAGCCCAACGGGCTGCAAAAAGCTGCAGGTCGCCCTGCAGTCGCATCACAAGCCAGCAGGCGCCCAACAGGGCATAGGCCGTCACGGTGCAAAGGGCAATAAAAACAGTGACCCAGCGTTCGGGGGTATCTTGTTTGAGACCCAACACCAACTGGGCTAACACGCCCCCATGCCCCAAGGCCGTCAGCAGCGAGCCGAGCCAGAACAAGGCGATCCAGCGGTCTCGCTTTTCGGTGGCGGCGCGAATCCTAAACTCAAACGCGACGCTGCGCAGCATCACCCCCAGCACCGTCAGTGACATGGGCACATAAAGCGCTCCCAAGACTGCTCCCCACGCTAAAGGAAACGCGGCCAAAAATAAGCCCACGGCCAGCAGCCACCAAAACCCATTGGCATCGCGCCAGGGGCTCAAAGCGACCATCAATTGCGAACGCGCGTGTCTGGGTGCCAACAGCACCAGCACACCAACGCCAATATCAAACCCGTCGAACAACGCGCCGCCTAGAATCAGTACAAAAAGTAACGCCATCATGAGCAAAGGCATCCAGAAAGACGGCGCACTCGCGCTTAAGCCCAGCGAAGCTGCCAGTGCGTCGATCATGGTCGCATCCCGGGTTTGCGCACGGGCACCACGCCAAAGCGCGCAGCATGCCACAAAAGCTGAATAAAGCCCGTCACCATCAATGCATAACAAGCAAGGGCTGCGGCCAGCACCCACGCAAGTGTCGCGGGCGGGGCCTGGACGACCGCGTCTTGCTGAAGCAGACTGCCCCACACCAAGTAAGGTGCACGCCCTAGATCAGAAAGGTTCCAGTTCAAGAGCCAGGTCAAGGCACCCAAGCCGCCCGACCACACCAGAGTGCGCAACAGCCATTTTGGATAACGCGCGGGCTCCAAGCCTTTTCGCAGCATGACAACCAGGGCGAACAACATGAGCGCGCTTGACAAGGCCCCGGCGAGTAACGCTGCACGCAAGAGCCAAAACAAGAGCACCACGGGGGGAAGCACCTCGCCGGTCAGGTCTAACCCCAGAAGGCTTTCGTTGGCCTGCCTGCCTAGCCATCTCTGCGCACTTAAGTCAGAGGCCAAAAAAACCGCAGTCGAGCGGGTTTTGACGTTGGGCGAACCCAGCCAGACCCACGCAGGTGAGGCCGAGCTATACCAATAGCCCACCTGCGCGGCGGCGACCGCCGGTTGATAGCGCGCCACCATTCGCGCATTGCCATCAAGCGCCGCCCAATAAAGTATCAAGGCGCACGAGGACACCAACACCCCTGCACGAAACGATAAGTGCTCACCCGCATCAAGCGGACGGCGCAGGGCTTGCCAGGCCGTGATGCTCAATAACAAGAAACCCGCAAACAAAAACGCCCCCGCCACGAAGCCCAACGAGCGCCACAAGACAAACGGCGTCAAAATCACCTCGCTCCATTCATACACCTGATAGCGACCGTCGATCGGCGCGGCCCCGACTGGCGCCTGCGCCCACGTGTGCAGCACGACCACCCAAAACAAGGTCAGTGTCAAGCCAAGTGCCACCATTAGCACCGCAAAAAAATGAACTTTTGCAGACACGCGGCGCTGACCAAACAGCACGATGCCCATGAACAACGCTTTCGTAATAAAAAACGTGGCTAGCCCAAACGCCAACAGCGGACCTGCGACGTTACCCGTGCGTTCAATCAGCGCGGGCCAGAGCGTGCCAAACTCAATCAACACGGGCAAAGCCGTCGCCAACGCCAAAAAAAACGATAGCGCGAACGTTCTGACCCAAAAACGGTAGGCCGCTGTCCACCCCGACTCGGGGGCTTGCCAGGCCTGATAGCGAAACACACAAAGAATCCACCCCAATGCCATCGCAAGCGCCGCGAACAAAACGTGCGCATTCAGACTGAGGGCGAACTGAATCCGTGCGAGAAAAAGTGTTGAAATTTCCATGATTCGGGCTAGTGTAGACCGGTCGTGGCAAAATGATCCTTTTAATACGGCTTCAATACTCAAAATCCTGTATGTCCACTGACTCTGTTTCACCGGTAACCACTAATTTTTTACGTAATATTATTGAAGCTGATCTGGCCGCCCAGCGCTTTGAGGGCAAGCGGTGGGCCGGCCATCCTGGGCCCGCGTCTGTGCAAGCAAACGGCTCGCCCGATCCCGCCAAGATCCGCACGCGGTTTCCGCCCGAGCCCAACGGCTATCTGCATATTGGTCATGCCAAGAGCATCTGTCTGAACTTTGGCTTAGCGCGCGACTATGGCGGCGTGTGTCATCTGCGTTTTGACGACACCAACCCCGAAAAAGAAGAGCAAGAGTATGTCGATGGCATCATTGATGCGGTCAAGTGGCTGGGTTTTAACTGGCAGGCAAACGACACCGAGCACCTGTTTTTTGCCAGCGATTATTTTGGTGTGATGTATGACTGCGCCTTGACGTTAATCCAAGCCGGCCACGCCTATGTTGACGAGCAAAGCCCAGAGCAAATGCGTGCCATGCGCGGCACACTTACTGAAGCGGGTCAAAATTCGCCCTGGCGCGAACGCCCTGCCGCTGACTCGACCCGTTTACTGAACGAAATGCGCGACGGCAAGCACGCTGACGGCAGTATGGCATTACGCGCAAAAATTGAGATGGCGTCGCCCAATATCAATCTGCGCGACCCCGTCTTGTACCGGATCCGGCATGCCACCCACCACCGCACAGGCGACCAGTGGTGCGTCTACCCGATGTACGCCTTTGCCCATCCGATCGAAGACGCGCTCGAAGGCATCACTCACAGCATCTGCACGCTCGAGTTTGAAGATCAGCGGCCGTTTTACGACTGGACCCTGAACCGTCTAAACGAGCTTGGTAAGTTGGCAGCCCCCCTGCCCCATCAGTACGAATTTGCGCGGCTCAACATGAGCTATATCGTGACTAGCAAACGCAAACTGCTTCAGCTCGTCAAAGAGGGCCACGTCACGGGTTGGGATGACCCCCGCATGCCAACCATTGTGGGCTTGCGTCGTCGCGGCTACACACCCGAAGCGTTGCGTCTGTTCTGTGACCGCACCGGAGTGTCTAAAAATAACGCCCGTATTGACTACAGCTTATTGGATCAGGCATTGCGCGAAGTGCAAGACCCGGTTGCCCCACGTTCAGTCGCGATTCTTGATCCTTTAAAACTTGTCATTACCAATTTTCCAGCGGGTCAGGTCGAGCCTTGTCAGGCACCGCGCAACCCGCACGACCCTCAAGCGGGTCAGCGCCAGTTTGGCTTTACGCGTGAACTCTGGATTGAACAAGAAGACTTCGCCGAGGTGCCGCCTCCAAAATACTTTAGATTATTTGTCGGCAACTCGGTACGCTTGAAGTACGGTTACGTGGTGACATGCACCGGCTTTGTTAAGGATGCCTCAGGAAACATCACTGAAGTGCATGCCGAATACAACCCAGACACAAAAAGTGGCACGGCAGGCTCAAATGCAGTCAAGGTGAAAGGCACTGTCACTTGGATCAGTGCGGCGCAGGCGATCCCCGCTGAGATTCGGCTGTATGACCGTCTGTTTTCAGAGCCCTTTCCGGATGCGGGCGATAACGACTTTTTGACCTGCTTAAATCCCAATTCGGTGCAAAGCGTGATGGCGTGGCTTGAGCCAGGTACGGTTGCCATCCATGGCGTAGTCTCTCAGTTTGAGCGCCTCGGGTACTTCGCTGTCGACTCGGTTGACTCGGCCCCCGAGCGGCCCGTTTTTAATCGTGTCACAACGCTAAAAGACACATGGGCCGCTGGCGTCTGAGGTATGATTCTTAGCCATGACGACCGATATTTCAGCCCTCGATTTTAAAAGCGCCACCCTCTACGCGATTCGTGTCGTGCTTCAGCACGCCGACACCCAAGCGCTGGTAAAAGCGCTAAAAAAACGCATGACTGACGCCGGTGCTTTTTATGAAAACGAACCGGTTGTGATTGATGCGGGCGCAGTCGACGCAGTGATTGACTGGGCACCGTTGCTTAAGGCCTTTGCCGACCACCGCCTGCCTGTGATTGGTGTGGTGGCGCAAGGCGATAACCTGGTCGCGGCTAAAGCCTGCGGGCTGACCGCAGTTGATTTATCAACGAGCCCTGTGCGCAATGCCTCAGATACACAATCAGCGGCTTCGGTGGCCGAGCCGGTTACCGCACTCGTACCGACGCCTACGGCGGCTGATGCTGTGTCAGGCGCGAAAGATGGCGCTGCCGACACGGCAGACAACGCCGCAAGTCACGCAACCGCATCGGCTTCGGACGCAGCGGCTGAAGCCAGCACGTCGCCCAACCCTGACGCCCCAGCAGCAGCAGCCACCATGGTCGTGCGTGGCCCCCTACGCTCGGGCCAACGGGTTTATGCCCGCCAGAGTGATTTGATCGTGATGGGTGTGGTGAGTCGCGGCGCCGAAGTGATCGCTGACGGCAATATTCACGTTTACGGTCCTCTGCGTGGCAAAGCCATGGCAGGCGCACGCGGTGACACGGCTGCCCGCATTTTTACAACGGGGCTTGACGCCGAGCTAGTCGCCATCGCTGGCGTTTACCGCGTAATTGATTCTAAATTGCCGGCCGAGCTGCATCAACGCCCCGCCGTGATTCATCTGCAAAAAGACGCGTTACATCTAAAGCCTCTCGAAAAATAGCGATTTTATTTTTTAACGCTTCGATTTTTATTGTTCTTGCAGTCTTATATAAGGGTTAGTCAGTCATGACACGTATCGTAGTGGTGACCTCAGGTAAAGGTGGCGTCGGCAAAACAACCACCAGCGCCAGTTTTTCATCGGGCTTGGCCCTGCGCGGTTTTAAAACCGCCGTGATCGATTTTGATGTGGGTCTGCGAAATCTTGATCTGATCATGGGCTGCGAACGACGCGTGGTCTATGACTTTGTCAATGTGATTCAAGGCGAAGCCACACTCAATCAGGCGCTCATAAAAGATAAAAACTGCGACAACCTGTTTGTCTTGCCCGCTTCGCAAACGCGCGATAAAGACGCCCTGTCTAAAGAGGGTGTCGAGAAAGTCATCAACGACCTCAAAGAGATGGGCTTTGATTACATTGTGTGCGATTCACCAGCGGGTATTGAAACAGGCGCCCTGTTAGCGGCATATTTTGCCGATGACGCGCTGGTTGTCACAAACCCAGAGGTCTCTTCGGTGCGCGACTCGGATCGTATCTTGGGTATTTTGGCTTCAAAATCGCGCCGCGCCATCGAAGCCGATGAACCGATCAAAGAATACCTGCTGCTCACCCGCTATAACCCCAAGCGCGTTGAGGACGGCGAGATGTTATCGCTCAAAGACATCGAAGATATCTTACGCATCAAACTGATTGGCGTGATCCCCGAGTCTGAGTCTGTTTTGCAGGCCTCCAATCAGGGCTTGCCAGCGATTCACCTCAAAGATACCGACGTCTCTGAAGCGTATCTCGACGTGGTCGCACGCTATCTGGGCGAAGAAAAACCCTTGCGCTTTGTTGACTACGAAAAGCCAGGCCTCTTTAAGCGCCTGTTTGGAGGCAAATGATGTCTTTTCTGTCTTTTTTGCTTGGCGAGAAAAAAAAGACCGCCAGCGTTGCTAAAGAGCGTCTGCAGATTATTTTGGCCCACGAACGTGGCGGGCATAGTGCAACACCTGATTACCTACCCGCACTACAACGCGAACTCATCGCGGTGATTTCGAAGTACGTCAAAATCAATCCTGAAGACATCAAGGTCAGTCTCGAACGACAAGATAGCCTTGAAGTCCTCGAAGTCAAAATCGAGATGCCGCAACGCTGAAGCCAAAGCAAACGCCAAAAAGCGGAAGCGCTTTGAAGAGCCCCAAAACGTTGAATACCCATTCAATTGTTT
>CAMCZQ010000007.1 GCA_945887835.1 Bordetella parapertussis
TCGCAGCGCCAGTCACTAATACCGTCTTACCTGAAAAGTCCAAATCTCGAGCAAAGGTCATGAAAGCTCCTTAGCGATGATCGCCTGCTGTTTCACCCACTGCAAGGTCTGTAACACACCCTCACTCAAAGGTGTCGACGGATTGAAACCAAGCTCTCGGGTTGCCGCATCAATAGAGAGCGGACCAAGAGAATACGCCCCTCCAAAAAAACCATCATCCCGTTCAAGCACATTCGCCTCGGGAACAGCGAGCTGAACAGCCTGAACGATTTCTGCCAAAGACTGAGAGCGACCTGGAGCGATGTTGTAGACCCGGTGTTGGGTGCCTGCAAAATCCAACGCACGAATAATTCCATTGACAACGTCATCAACGTAGACAAATTGTCGTGTAATGTCTGACGCGTTTTTGATCACAGACACCCGTTTTGCCAAACCATCTTCTAATAGCTTTTTGATCAAACAGGTGGTCGTGCGGCCTGGGCCGTAGCATGAGGCGACTCTTAAAGACACAGCGTTCAAACCGTAATCATTGCAATAGGCTTCAACCATCGCCTCGCCTGCAGCTTTGGTGCCACCATAGACACTAGTCGGACGCAAAACGCTATTCTCAACAACAGGCTGCTGACGATCTTGACGATCGCCATAGGCGGTAATAGAAGACATCCACACTAAACGCTTGATGTTGCCGTGAATCCTGACCGCCTCAAGCAAACCCATCAACCCAGCCAAATTGATGTCAACCACTGTGCCAGGCGCATCACGATAAAGCATTGGCCCAGACACCCCGCCCGCATGCACAATCTTGCTAATCTTGTGGCGAGTCAAAACCTCGTGCCAACGATGCGGGTCAGGCAGATTGTGAGCAAGAACCGGAAACGGATAATCAACGCCAGGCTGTACATCCATGCCGACAATCGGCCTGTTCAAAGCAATCAGTTTACGCACCAAAGCAGAGCCGATCAAGCCCCCGATACCTGTTACAAGAATAGCCCCCTCAGTTGCGTCAGATTGCTTCATGTCTTTGATCTCATCAAAAAGCATTACTTTGGCAAGGTGTAATTGACCATAGTTGGGTCAATCTCTTTAAGCAAATCAGCGTAAATGAATTTATTCCAATCGACGGCTTTAGTAAGCTTTTTAGACTCTGCCAATTGTTTCTCAACCATCACGAAATTGCTCAGAGTACCCTCGTCAAGAACGATTTTATATTCGACCTTATCCATCAAATTTCGGGTCAAGTCTTTGTCTAACTTAAGAAAACCAGAGATATAGTCGACCGCTTTGGCACGTTCTGTGTTCATCAACTTGGTCGCTTCAATCATTGAGCGCATGAACGCCAGTGCCGCCGGCTTGTTTTTCTCTGCCCAGCCCTTGTTCAGATAAATAAAGACGCGCGGATTCATGATTCCTTTTGAGTCAACCAAAATGGTCGTATTTTTGATCGCCATGGTGGCGCGTGTGAGCCATGGCTCCCAACTGGTGAAGGCATCAATGTCGCCGCGCTCAAGGGCCGCAACCATCTCTGGGGCATCTACTTGCACCACCGTATAGTCCTTAAGATTTAGCTTATGCTTTTCAACAATGGCAAGCCAAAAGACCTCACTACCCGAACCACGGGCGACGCCAATTTTTTTACCTTTTAAGCCTTCTATATTTGCTACGTTACGAGCCACTAAACCGAACCAGCTAACCAACTTAGTCCCCTCTGCGACCACTACAACATTGTTGTCAATATTAAAGTTTTGCACGCCAGCTTGTTCTGCCCCAAAACTCGCTTGCACCTGATTTTGAATCACAAACGCAACCATCGCGGAACCGCTTGGCCCTGTGTTGACCTGTACATCTAAACCATTTTTTTCAAAGATACCCGCCGCCTTGGCAACATAAAAAGCGCCAAAGCCAGGATCAACCCCCGTGGCAATCGTCATTTTTGTCAACTGAGCCTGCGCACTTGTTGCACAGAGTAAGGCGAATACCGAAATTCCTAATGCTAGTTTTTTAAACACACTCATGATTTTCCCCAGGTTAACTAATCGATACAAACATAAAGCCATTCTTGCCTTAGGCAACTGGCGAATAACGACCTGCAAATCTAAAGATCGCCCAGCGAAACAAACGATCAGCACCAAACCCTAATAAACCCAAGCACAACAACGCGACAAAAATTTCGTCAATCAACATGTACATACGACCGTTCCAGAGCATCACGCCGATTCCTTCATTGGCGGCGATCATTTCGGCAGCAACAATGGTTGTAAAAGAGTTTGCCATTGCCAAGCGCATACCGGTCAGAATGTAAGGTACTGTGGCAGGTAGACTAACATTGAAGAACACCTGTCGCTGACTGGCACCGAGCACTAACGCCGCACGGATTTTATTAGGTGTGATGGCTGAAACCCCAGCTGCAGTATTCAGGATCACGATAAAAATCGTCGAATAAATAATTAGAAAAATCTTTGACTGCTCACCGATGCCAAACCAGATCACAGCAATCGTGATCATCGCAACCGAGGGAATAAATCTTAAAAATTCAGTCCATGGCTCTAAGAGCTTGCGAGCGAGCGAAAAACTGCCGATGGTGAGACCTAGCGGCACTGCAATCGCTGAGCCCATGAAAAAACCAATCAGAATTCGTCTTAGACTGTAGCCAACGCTTTCAAATAACACCCCGCTGAGGGCCAGGCTCCAAGCCTTCTGAAACACCACGAGGGGTGAGGGAAACAAGATTGACTGAACGACGTATACCGAAGCAAGATGCCAAATTAAAAATAACGAAACAAACCCAAGAATATTTGGCAACAATTTATAAGCAGCTGAAAAGAAACCCTGATCACGCTTGCGCTGAGTCAAAATCTCTTGCCGTTGGCTGCGCGTTTTTTCAATACGACCTTTTGGGGCCATCTCTGTCTGACCCACATTCATGCTGTTTGCTCCAACTGACTCACTGACTTTGCGACTTCGTCACGAATCATTTTATGCACCTTGTCGTAGCACGCCATGTAATTTGGATCAGAGCGCTCCCAGTCGGGTGTAGCATTCACAGGGATCACCTCACGCAAGGTACCGCCAGGTCCTGCCGTCATCACAGCCACTTTGGTGCCTAGCAAGATCGCCTCGTCGACATCATGCGTAATGAAAACAATCGTTGTTTGCGTTGCTTGCCATATTTTTCTTAACTCTCGCTGCATGATGTTACGCGTCTGTGCATCAAGCGCACCAAAGGGTTCATCCATTAGTAACATCTTAGGCTCATTGACGAGCGCTCTGGCGATCTGAATACGCTGCTTCATGCCACCCGATAATTCATGTGGATATTTTTCGTGATGGCCAAACAATCCCACCAGTTTTAACATCGCTAAAGCCTTAGCATGACGCTGCGAAGTTGGCATTTTTTGCATCCGCAAACCGAACTCGACATTCTCTTGCGCTGTGAGCCAGGGATAAAGCGAATCCTCGCCTTGAAACACGACACCCCGATCACGCGAGGGATCTTCTACGCGCTTACCTTCTAAAAAAATATCGCCTGTGGTTGGATGGTCAAAGCCCGCCAACATCGTCAAAATTGTTGTTTTTCCACAGCCCGAAGGGCCTAGCAAGCAGAGAAACTCACCTCGCTCAATATTTAAAGAAAAATCATCAACTGCGCGAGATACTCGCCCAGTTCGAGACAAAAAGGACTTTGACACCTGCTGAATTTCAATAAACATCCTAAGCTCACAATTTAACGAATGAATGATTTCAAGCAAGTATTATGCCAAAACTCAGATGAGTACCCTAGCGACCCAAAAGGCCTGACTTAACTGGTGCGCGGACGCAGCGACTCAAGCACTTTGACATCAACTTCTACACCCAATCCTGGCTTATCAGAGACATACACCATACCCTCGCGACAGTCAGGCTCGGCAACGGGGTTGTCTGCAATCCAGACCGTGCCTAGGCTGAGGCCCCAATTTATTTGGGGGATCACAGCCGCCGCATGCACCATCGCAGCCGTTGCTACCCCAGTCTCCATCATCATGGCCAAGTTCACCGACAAACCAATACTGTCTGCCACAATTGCAGTTGCAACAAGAGGCGTGACCCCCCCTAACTTGATACTTTTCAAACTCACACCGTGCGCCGCCTGAGCCTGCGTGTGTGCGAAGATATCCGAAAGCCCGTGCAAACTCTCGTCAATTCCCACAGGAACCCTCGATAATCGAACCACATTTGCTAAACGGGCCACATCGCCAGCCGGTAAGGGTTGCTCGATAAACGCCACCGAGCAATCACGGACGCCCTCTGAAAACTTAAGCACCGTCGAGTGGTCCCATCCCATATTGGCATCTGCAGAAATCAACGCCTCAGGGCCTAACGCCTGCCTCAATTGCTGCACCGTAGCAATTTCAAGCGCCACTGGGGCGACTGCCACTTTCAGTTTAAAGGCGCGAAAGCCTTGCTGATAAAGCTCGACCGCTTCGGCCACATCTTTAGAGGTATCGCCGCTGCCACCGATCAAGCGAAGGACTTGAATGGCAGGTCTGAGCGCACCGCCCAGTAAGGTTGCAACCGATACCTGCTGAATTTTGCCAGCTAGGTCTAACAAGGCGATATCCAGCGCAGCAAACGCCCCACCATTGGCAAACACGGTTGCACGCATCGCTTTAGACAAGCGTGCACGATCAAGCGTTGATTGGCCAAGAAGCTTGGGGGCAATAAATTCTTTGATCGCTGCCGCCATGCCCACCAGCGTTTCGCCCGACATGACGGGGCTTGCCGCCGCCTCGCCCCAGCCTTCATGGCCGCCTCGCGTACGAATTCTGACGAACAGAACAGGCCCATCATCTATGCGATAGGTCGACATGACCAAGGGCTTGCGCAACCGCAACAAAACAGGAAAACAATCGATCGCAGTAATGACGTGATCGGCATGAGTCATGTGTGCACCTATGTCTATTGATGATTTCAAGACCTGACTCATTTTTTTAAATAGAATATTCAAGCCGCGCTTGAGCGTAAATATAGATTAAAGTAGGCCACATATGAATGCGCATCACGCTATCCTTCGGAAGCCAAAACTGACAATAATAGGCTTTCGGTGAATTTGTCTAGTGAAATTCGAACGAGTAGCCTTTTAAACCTAAAAGTCATAGGCTAAAAAATGGAACATCTTGCCTTAGAAACGGTGGTGTTGAGTATTTCAGAGGGGATCGCGCGCATCACCATCGATCGACCAGAAAAGCGCAACGCCTTGAGCCTGCAAGTCGTTCGCGAATTACAAGTCGCCTTGCTCCTGGCCGAAAAAGATGCGTCTGTTCGTGTGGCAATCTTGAGTGGCACGGGCACCCGCGTCTTTGCAGCGGGCGCAGACTTAGACGAACTGCCTGAGGCCTTCACAACACCACAAACCGCGATGGCGTACGATCAACTTGTCAATCAGCTATACCGCGCCTTACAAACGAGTCGACTGCCGATTATTGCAAGCATGGCAGGTCATGCAATCGGTGGCGGTTGCCTGCTAGCGCTCGCCTGCGATCTTCGCATCGCGGCCAGTCATATCAAGATCGGGTTTCCCGTCGCTCGCATTGGCTTGATGCTCAGCCCCAAAGAGCATCAATTAATACTCGCTCAAATTACGCCTTCGCAAGCGCGCTTGCTGATGTTTACGGGTCGCCGCATCGATGCGCAAAAAGCTCAGACTTGGGGGCTGATAGACATCGCAGTTGCTGACACTGAACTTGAGGCCGCCACTGCACAAGTGGCGGCTGAGATCGTCATCGGCGCCCCTCTTGCCATTCGCGTGACAAAATCTTTAGTGCAGGCCTTATCCTCTCACGAAGAGGTTGAACGATCAATTTCAGAAGCCTACGAAATGATTTATACCAGCAACGATTTAAAAGAAGGCCTTAAGGCAATTGAAGAAAAACGTGTCCCAAAATTTTTGGGCAGATAGATAAGTCAGCAGAACCTTCGATGGAGTAATTTATGCTTTGGTTAGGGATAGATGTTGGCGGCACCTTCACGGATCTAGTCCTCTACGACCCGGTAAAAAAAACAATCACAATCGATAAGGTTCCTTCGACTCCACATAATCAAGCCGAAGGCATCCTCGCTGGCATGAAACGAATGGGCTTACCTGCGAGCGCACTCGAGCGCATGGCACATGGTACGACCGTCGCCACCAATACCGCGCTTGAGCGCAACGGGGCCAAGATTGTAGCGCTCACGACGACCGGCCATCGAGACGTGTTGGTGGTGGGTCGAGGTAATCGCATGGAACTCTACAACATCAAAGCCAGGCCAAAAGAGCCGTTATTGAGTCGCTCAATGTGCTTTGAAATCGACGAGCGTGTCAACGCCAAAGGCGAAGTGATTCTGGCCTTAAACGAGCAGCAGGTTGCAGAGGTGGCTGAGCAGCTAAAAAAAGAAGGTGTCCAGGCCGTGGCAGTGTGTTTTTTACACTCTTATAACAATCCGACCCACGAACTGCGCTGCGCCGAGCTGATCTCTCAAGCGCTGCCTGAGGCGGTCGTTGTAACCTCGGCGCAGGTGTTGCCCGAATACCGAGAGTTCGAACGTTTTTCGACTGCCGCCATCAATGCCTATGTTGCGCCAAGAATGCGCCGCTACCTAGGCGATCTTGAGGCAACGCTCAAACAAAACGGTCTGACGGCGCAATTACAGATCATGACCTCGAACGGAGGCTCATTACCCGTCTCGCGGGTGTATGACCTGCCTGTGCTCACCATGCTTTCGGGCCCCGCGGCCGGTGTCATTGCAACCGCCCATATCGGTCAGCAGGCAAACCACCCCAATTTGATCACCTGTGATATCGGCGGGACTTCAACCGATGTCTGTCTGGTTCAAGATGGTGAGTTTGGCATGACCACCGATGGGCACGTGGGTACGTTACCGATCAAAATCCGACAAATTGACATCCACACGATTGGAATGGGCGGCGGTAGTATCGCGCGCAATAGTGCGGGAGGTTTTCTTTCGGTCGGCCCGCGCTCGGCAGGCAGCCGCCCAGGACCTGCCTGCTACGGTCGCGGTGGTACAGACCCCACCGTGACAGATGCAAACGTCGTGCTTGGCCGCCTGAGCGTCGATCGTTTATTAGGAAACGAAATCAAGCTTGATCTAGCGGCTGCTCACGAAGCCATCGAATCTCTTGCAAAATCTGTTGGCCTAAATGTTTACCAGATGGCTGAAGGGGTACTGCGCTTAGCGACCATCGCGTTAGCGGGTGCAATCAAAGAAATCTCGATCATGAAAGGCTACGATCCGCGAAACTTTGCCCTCATGCCTTACGGTGGCGCGGGCCCGCTGCACGCAATTGATATTGCTGAAGAACTCGGCATGCAAACCGTTGTGATCCCCCCTTTACCCGGAACTTTTTCAGCGTTAGGGTTGCTGATTGCCGACTCGCGACGCGATTATGTCAAAACCTCGATCTCTGCTTTACGTGACACGGACATCCAGAGCGTCTTGCGCTTACTGCAAGAGTTGGTGGCACAAGCCAATCTTGAATTTGATCAATCAGGCTTTGACGCGACGCGCAGACGCTTTGCTGCATCGTTAGATGTTCGCTATTCAGGTCAATCTTTTGAGCTTTCGGTCCCAGTAGATTTTGAACAATCTAGCATGGAGTCTATTGAGAAGAATTTTCAAGCAATTTACTTGTCGCGCTTTGGTGCCCTGTCGAATATGACAGTCGAAATTGTAAGTTACAGAGTGGTGGCCTCAAGCCTCTCAGACAAACCAGTGATGCCAGAACTTCATAAAGAGGGTCGTTCGCTAAGCGCCGCGCTGTCGCGGCATCGTTCCGTGGTCTTTCATGGTCAAAGCGTTGAAGTGCCCATCTATCAACGCGACCTACTCCCGTTAAATACCCCAATTGCGGGCCCCACACTCATTGAAGAAAATGGTTCAACAACCGTTGTTCCTGCCAACTGGAACGCGGAGCTTGAGCAGTCTGGCTGTCTGGTGATTCATAAAATTCGGAGTCAAGCATGACCATCGATCCCATCACTCTTGAAGTGCTGACGCAAGCACTGATCTCAACCGTCAGAGAGATGCGCGTCACAATTTGCCGCACGGCAAACTCCGTAGCGATCTATGACGCCAAAGATTTTTCTTGCGGTCTCTTCGATCCAAACAGCCAGGTGATTGCACAATCTGAAGACATCGGTTCACATATTGTGCCCATGCCTTGGTCTGTCAGATCGACCATGGCCAAGCTTGGTTCTACCATCGTGCCAGGCGATGTCATCCTTCTGAATGACCCGTACAGCGGCGGCACCCATCTAAACGATGTCACCATTGTGTATCCTGTATTTCGCGATGGTCGCCTGATTTTTTTTCCGGCCGTACGCGCGCATTGGTCGGATGTAGGGGGCATGGTACCTGGCAGCATGTCAGGTAAAGCTGTGGATATTTATCAAGAGGGTGTGCGCATTCCTCCCTTGAAAATTATCGAGGCAGGCAAAACCAATGAAGCGGTGCTTGAACTACTCTTGGCCAACATGCGCGTACCCGAAGAGCGCTTGGGCGACTTCAACGCCAGTCTCGCAGCTTGTCGCGTTGCTGAAAAACGTATTCATGAAATTTGTGATCGCTATGGAGTTGACACGTTACTTGAAGCAAGCCGTCTGGATCTTGATCGCGCCGAGGTGCGCATGCGTCAGTCAATTGCGGCGCTGCCAGATGGCACCTATCACTATGAAGATTATCTTGAAACCTTCATGGGTGGAAAATTTGAACCCCTGCTCTTACCGATCGCGCTCACCATCAAAGGCGATCAGATGATCGCCGACTTTACCGGTGCCTCGCCCCAGGTCCCCTTCCCTGTGAACTCGACAGCGGCGGTGTCAAGCTCGGGTGTGTTTATCACCATGAAGTCTGTGTTTGATCCTGATGCACCACTTAATCAGGGGTCGTTTCGTCCAATCGAAATTATCGCTCCGGCCGGTTCCATCGTGAACGTACAACGCCCAGGACCAGCAGGCTCGCACGGCGAGATCCGAAAACGGGTCATCGCCGTGATGGTAGGTGCACTCGCGCAGATCGCGCCAGAAAAGATTGCTGGAGACCTGTGCCGTACCTCTTTTCATAATTTGCTGGGTGGTTTTAATACCCGCAACGGTAAAGAGTGGGTGCATTACGAGTGGTCTTCAGGCGGCAACGGCGCTTTTCTTGAAAGCGATGGCCCAAGTGCCATGGCCCCTATTGATTGGGGTGATCTAGTCACTGTGCAATCAACCGAAGTGATTGAAAGTCGCTTACCGCTTATGGTCACAAGCTCAAGGCTGGCGACAGACTCGGGTGGCGCAGGACTCACGCGCGGGGGCTTGGCCATGATCCGAAAACTTAAGGTCATGGCACCCAAAAGCACCTATTCATTGCTCTCAGACGGCGCCATCGTGCCTGCCTTCGGTGTTCTTGGGGGCCGCTCAGGGCAGCCCGTAGGCGCGTGGATCGAACATGAAAACGGCGAGCTCGAACAATTTGATAGCCCCGGAAAGGTCGCCGGCTTTGAAATTAAAGAAGGAGGAAGCGTCGTCGTTCGCTCTGCAGGGGGTGGTGGCTACGGCGACCCAATTCTGCGTGACCCGGAGTTGGTACGCAAAGACGCGTTCGAAGGCATGATCTCGGCGGCAGCTGCAAAAAATATTTATGGTGTTGTACTTGACGCAAACGGGAAAATCAATACGGCTGATACCCAGGCGGCTCGCACCCAGCTTGCAGGAGCTCTCATCATGCTGCAGGCGGTTGCCACAGAATCCTCGTATGAGAACGGGGCAGTGAGTCGTCGCAGGGTTTGCCTACTACACCCCGCAGATGCGAAAAAGATTGGCGTCGCTCACGATGATCTTGCTGAAATTGACAGTCGAAGCGCAGCACCCTTGCGGGCTTGGGTTCGACTCGATGCAACTATCACACCTGGAACCTTACCCATCGATGCACATGGTTTGCAGATGCTCGGAATGCAATACGGTCAAGCGCTTGAAGTAAGAAAGTTACAACAGTTTGATTAGGCCGTTTCGTTGAAGACAAAGCGCTTGAAGTCGCGCGCCGGCACAGACACTAACGGCCTAGATAAGACAGGAGAACGGCGGGGTTATCGATCAAACCCGCCGCGGGCCCTGAAAAGGCGATCGCGCCATTCTCAAGAATATGAGCAGACTGGGCAACCGCTGCGGCCACGCCGATATTTTGCTCAACCAGTAAGATCGTCAAACCACGTTTGTTTAACGCCAAGATGGTGTCAACCATATCGCCAACTACATTGGGGGCAAGGCCCGCTGAAGGTTCGTCCATCAACAGGCAACGCGGCCGTGCCATCAACGCACGCCCAATCGCCACCATTTGCTGCTCGCCACCACTCAAGGCACCGGCAAGCTGCGTGCGACGGATCGCAAGCTTTGGAAACAAATCATAGACTGACTCAAGGTCAACTTTAATGTCGGCCCAATCTTTGCGTGTCGCAGCACCGAGCTCTACATTATCTTTCACCGACATACTCGGCCAGACCTCGCGCCCCTGAGGCACGAGCGAGATACCGCGCTTGACGAGTTGATTGGTCGACAGGCCAACGCACTCGGCATCTTCAAACTGAATTGATCCAGACTTTGCCTGAACTACTCCAATCAAAGTGTTCAGAATCGTCGTCTTGCCCGAGCCATTACCACCAAGCAAGGCGACAATCGACCCGGTTTGCACCTCGAACGAAACATCACGTAACACTTCAGTGATCCCGTAAGATACTCTCAGATGACTAATGGCGAGCACGGAGTTCTTTTCCTAAATAGGCTTCGATCACGCTAGGATCATTACGAACCATCTGCGGCGCACCATCAGCGATACAAGAACCTGAGCTTAAAACAGTCACTTGATCGCACACTTCCATCACAAGTCGAATCACGTGTTCAATCAAAATTAACGTCACGCCTTTTTCATCGCGTATACGACGCAGCAAGGTGTCAAGTTCAATTAAGCGAGTTGCACTTAAGCCAACTGCTGGCTCGTCTAGAAGAACGACTTTTGGTTCACCGATTAACGTGCGTGCAATCTCTAGTACACGTTGTTGACCAAACGATAATTCGGTAGCCGTACGCTCTGCAAACTGAGTCATCCCGACAAACTCTAAGGCACGCCAGGCCTGCTCTTCCATTTGCTCTTCTTCAACTTGGTGCAATTTAAGATTAAAGCCTGCCGTTAAAAAACCACCTCGTGTTCGTCGATGCAATCCGGTCATTAAATTTTCAAGAACCGTCATACCTCGAAACAACTGCGAGGTTTGAAAGGTGCGTCCGAGCCCGAGTTCTGCAATCTGACTTGGCTTGAGTCCAACAATAGACTGGCCCGCCAACTGAATATCACCTTGTTGCGGCCGCAAAATGCCGCTAATGACATTTAGCATTGTGGTTTTGCCCGCACCGTTTGGGCCAATCAGGCCGCGTATTTCACCTTGAGCGACATCAAGGTTAATACCTTGCAACACTTTCATACCACCGAAATTGACATGCACATTACGCACCGATAGCAAGCCTATAGTCATCGATCGGCCTTCTCTATGCGAGCGCTCGGTTGAGTCAGCTCATTTTGCTTCGGTCTAGCACGACGACTGACCAGGCGTAGAGGCTCTTCCCAGCCACGTACCTTACGTTTGAGCAGCCCCACCAGCCCGCCCCTCATAAATAAAACGAATATAACAAGCAAGGCGCCAAACACAATTTCTTGCAGGCCTTTCACTTCCCGCAAGACTTCCAACAGAATCACAATGATACCGGCGCCAAGTAATGAGCCCGTCACTGAACCCAAACCGCCCACCACGATCATTGCTTTTTGTAAAACCATCTGAAACAAGTCATACCCTTCAGGCGCTACAAAATTAAGTAAAGCGGAATTTAACCCTCCTGCGATCCCCGCGTAAAAGCTGCTTACACCAAACGCTAACGCCTTGTAGCGTAAAAGATCGACTCCTAAAGACTCGGCCGCAAAATCGCTATCGCGGATCGCGATAAATGCACGCCCAACTCGCGAAGCCACAAGGTTTTGTGCAAACAAAAAAAATAACACTGCCAACATTAAACTGAGGTAGTAAAGCCCGAATGGCTTAGAAATTGGTAACGGATCAAACGACAGGGGTGGTGTCTTAAATCCGCCCGCACCAAACGTCACGGCATCCCAATGTAAAAACACCCATTGTGTTGCCTGAGCAAACGCAAGCGTTGAAAGGGCCAAATAGAGACCTTTCAAACGCAAGGCCGGTAAAGAAATAGCTAAGCCGATAGCCGCTGCTATGGCTCCGCCCGACGGAAAAGCCAACCAAAAAGACCAACCAAAGTGAACTTGCAACAAACCGGTTGAATACGCACCAATGCCAAACATAGCCGCGTTAGCGAAAGCAAGTTGCCCTGTGTAGCCCACCAAAATATTTAAACCAATTGCGAGCAACACATAAATTGTCACAAGATTGGCAACAAAAAGGTAGTACTGGTTGACAAACGGCGGGACGATAATTGCAATCAACAGCAATGCCCACAATACATTGCGCCTTCTCAAGGGAACTCTCACTTTAAACCCGCCTTGTCGTTTGAAAACCAAATAGGCCATTCGGCCTAAAGACAAGCACAATCATAATCACGATGAACGGGGATAGTTCCATCACGCTGGAGTGAATGTAGCCGCCAGCAAAAGATTCAGCAACACCAAGTATCACGCCACCCAAAACGGCACCAGGCAAACTCATCAAGCCACCCATGACGGCAGCCGCAAAACCTTTCAAGAATATTGGAAAGCCAAGATCTGGATAAAGTAGGGTTATTGGTGCAGTCAAGACCGCTGCCGCCGCGGCGATTGCCGCACCTGTACCAAAAGCTAACGTATAAATTTTATCTGTTTGAATGCCAACCAGAATTGCAGCCTTAGCGTTATCAGCTGTCGCTTGCATCATTTTCCCGGCTCGAGTCAAACGGAAAAAAGCTGCGAATAAAGCTAAAATAATAACCGTGCCCGCCAACACGGCTAATTGCTGCGGTATCACCATCAAACCTACAAACGTGATCGGATCAGTTGAGGTGATCGATGGAAACGACAGATAGTCCCCCTTACCACCCCAAATCACACGCGCGACGCCTTTCAACACAAAGGCAATACCGACTGTCGCCAAAACAAGGCTCACAATATCTGTTTTTGCAATCGGCCTGAACGCTATACGATCAGTCAGTGCACCCAAACCGAAACCAATCGCGATCGTGAACAAGAATGTCGTCGCATAGTTAAACCCAAGCTGAACATGCATGACCCAAGCAACGAAACCCGAAAACATAAAAAACTCGCCCTGGGCAAAATTGATAATCCCCGTGGCTTTATTCACAACGACTAACCCTAATGCAACAAGGGCATACAACGCCCCCATTGTCACACCACTCATTAACAAATAGCTAAAGAGCATCAAGGTAGGTTAGCCCCCTGTGCTGGGAAGCACTCGCACCGCTTTGCCCGGTTCTTTGGCTAGCCAAGCCGGCACTCTGTTGCACCGGTGATCTGTTAACGAGCAGCTTATCGGCCCGGGATAAACGTCAACTATCAGGTCTTTAATACCAGCGAGCGAAGCGGTCATTGATTCCCACGTTGGCTCTGGACCCGCTTTTTTCAGAGCTTCGACGAACACTTGAGCGCTCCCTACGCCGACCAGATTAAAGACCGATAAGCGGTCACCTGGAAATTTCGTTTCAATGAGCTTACGCCATTTGTCCACGGCCGGGTCCTCAGGCGTGTACTTCACCATCGCCATAGTTCGGAATTGGGCGGTAGCACCCGCCACTCCTACTTGCTCTTCAAACGCCTTGGGATCAGCGATACCCGTTTGACCGATTGCAAGAGGCTTGAACGCAAACTTTTGTGCATCACGCATAAACACAGCGGCAGGCTTTGGGTAAAGCACCATAATCACGGCGTCCGCGTTAACAGCCTTTAGTCTGAGCACTTGAGCGGTCGCATCATTTGCATCAGGGGACAGTTCCTCATCTGCCACGGGCATAATTCCTTTCGCTTTAAAATATGCCATCAAAGGGGTATAGCGCCCGCGTCCCCAGCCATCTCGCATTGAAAGGACAGCTATACGCTTAGCCCCTTGCTGGAGTGCAAAGTCTAGCTGCGCCTCGCTTTCAATAGTCGCAGTCAACGCAGCGCTAAAAATATTAGCGGCAACCGGAGTCGTGATTCCGTCGTGCACCGACGCGTTAATAAGCGTTGGAATCTTGGAGGTCTCGATAGCTTCTCGTGCAGCAAGAGTCGCATTACTGCATCCGCCACCAATTAATGCGAACACCTTTTGCTGATGCACAAGCTTTTGAATCGCACCGATAGCAGCCGCAGGATCACAACGGTCATCCTCTCTAACAAGCTCAAGCTTGCGTCCGTGCACGCCACCTGCAGCGTTAACTTGATCAAACACGACTTCAACACCGTTCATCACAAGTTGACCATAAAGATAGCCCGGGCCTGTCAACGCACCGAAAGCTCCTATTTTGATACTTTTAGACGTTACTCCAGGTTGCTGAGCAATAGCCGGCATTGAAATAATGCTCAAGACACCCACGACAAGTGAAGTGTTTAAGATACGGCGGCGCCATTGACTGTGCATGATAATCCCCTCTGGTTGGAACAAATTATGTTTATCATTATTATGTAATTAAGTGTTTAGCATAGAAAACGACCAAGATCAATCAGCTAACCCTGCATAAATGTCCATCACGCATGTGATTAAACAAAATATTAGTCTTGAGAACTCGATTGAAGTCGCGTACGTACAAAGTCGTCCATCGCGTCACCTAGAATCACTAAAGTGTAAGTGTCTCGAGGCTACGTGGTCGCGAAAACCGACTCGCTCACTGATCCTCCCTAACCAATCCTCAATCCGCGGCATGCTCGGCGGACTCAATTCACAATGCACAAACCGTTGAATAGCAATCGCGGGCGGAATATCTGCTATGGAGAAGTGATCACCAGTTAAATAACGTGAGTTTTTTAATTGCGTTTCGATGACTCGCATTTGGGTCAGCATTTCTAAGCGCTGCTCAGAAACCACCACTGAGTTACGTTGCTCAATCGGCAGACGCTCTAAATGCATAATCAAAAGATGCATAGGCGACTCAAGACTGTAATTCGTCCACATCATCCATTTGAGTGCTGTCACAAAAGTTTTTTCATCAGCTTCATATAGTTTCATCGCTGCATATTGCCGCGCAATGTAAGCCACAATCGCATTCGACTCCCAAAGTATGAAGCCGTTATCCTCAATTGTTGGAATCGTTCCGTTCGGATTCATTGCAAGGTAGTCGAGGGTATCAACCACTCCGTAAGGTTTATGCCCAAGCATCATATGACCGGCCGCGCCCATTGTCGCGCTAGCAAGTGTCAGTTGATACGGCACATTCGCCTCAACTAGAGTCCACAGTACGCGCTGTGTACAGGTGGAGGTTGGGCGTCCCCAAATTTTTAACATACTCACACTCTTATTATTCTATTGATGAAAGATTACCACAACCACCTGGATATCGAACTTGATTGATTGTTAATTGTTATGATTGCCTCGTAATGTTTTTTTTATGACCGCAACGATGCAACTAGTATGAGTGTAAATTCTTTGACGGTGCAGCCACTGCTTTGCCTGACAAGCGATCTGTCCACGTCCTACAAGGACCGTGCCTGACGATAAATTCTAATCAACAACAGTCGTATCGCCCTTCACTCAACTCTCGCTTAAATCCAGAACATTTCTTGCAATAATCTCACGCTGAATCTCTGAGCTTCCACCATAGATCGTCGAGGGGATCGCATTAAACAAAATGGCTGAAGGGTTCATGGCGGGGTAATTTGGGTCAAACGAAAACGCCATTGATCCAGCCTCTTGCGAATACTCGTATAGCGTTAAGCAAATTCGTTGGTACACCTCGGTACCCCAAATTTTCAATAAAGAGACACTTTGAGGGATCGTCTCACCTCTTTTCGCAATCTCAGCAAAACCGCTATAAGCCGCAGCCTGATCTGCGACATCAAGTCGTAACTCTGCATACTTGGCCGCAAACATCTTGTCAGAAAACAAATTATGCTTTTTTGCCCATTGCTCGAGTTGACTTAAGGCGTAGCGCCCTTGTTTCGGACTACCCAAAAAAATACGCTCGAACGTCAGCAGTGTTTTGGCCATTGACCAGCCTTGATTCAACTGACCCACTAGGTTCTCAGACGGAACCCGAACATCGTTGAAAAATACTTCGCAAAACTCAGTATGACCGGCAATATCACGAATCGGTCGGATCGTAATTCCTGGGGTCGCTAAGTCAATCAGTAAAAAGCTAATGCCCGCTTGTTTCTTAGCAAGCTTATCAGTCCGCACCAATGCAAACACATGCGTTGCATCTTGAGCAAGGGTGGTCCATATTTTTTGTCCGTTCACCACGAACGTTGTCCCATCAAGAACGGCTTCTGTCCTGAGCGAGGCCAAATCCGAACCCGCGCCAGGCTCTGAATAGCCTTGACACCAACGATGTTCTGCCGAGAGAATTTTGGGAAGAAACTTTTGTTGCTGTTCAGGAGTGCCGTGCTGAATCAACAGTGGGCCAACCATGACACTGCCCATGTCCATCACACGAGCCACGCCATACTTTTCTTGCTCTTCAACAAAAGCAATCAGTTTATCGGGTGCGAGCCCCATACCACCAAACTGCTTGGGCCAAGCCGGAGCCAGCCATCCTTGCCTCGAAAGTGTGTCTGTCCAATCTTTGATTTCATCCCAATGGAGACGTCGCTGAATATTTCGCATCGACTCAGGATAATGTTGACGGTAAAACCGACGCAAGGTACTTCTAAACTCTTGGTCAGATAACTGATTCCAGTCTGCCTCTTGAGGTACGGGAGCAGCGAGATCGGTTTCAACTTCAGTGATCTCGGGCGGCAATTGCTCTAAATAGCGGGTTCGATGACTCGCAGCACCCCCAAGCCATGATGACAAAAACATAGCGCGTTTTAGATATAAGCCGATATTGCATTCATCGGTAAACCCAATTGCTCCATGAAATTGAATTGAACTACGAGTCACTAACAAACCCGCATGTGCGCAACGGGCTTTTACACGACTCGCCGAAGCCGATAGACCCACCCCAGACTCGATATCAAACAATACTTCGTCTAAGCAGGCCGCAGCAATTTCGATATGCACATACGCCTCAACGGCGCGATGCTTAAGCGCTTGAAAGGTACCGATCGCTCGACCAAATTGCTTGCGCGTTTTAATGTATTCAAGCGTGATGTCAAAAGAACGGCGCATCACCCCTAGCAACTCTGCAGCCTGAATGACTCTAGCACAATCATTTGCTCTGTTGACTGCATCGCTCGCCTGCGCGCCGCAAAAGAGCATCTGCTCTTTTGTCAAGCGCACACGCTCAAAGATCAACGACGACAAAGAATGCCCGTCTACACAGTCATGATCGCTGATACTAACGCCTGGAGTCTGCGTGCCCACCCAGCACAATGCCGGCTGACCATCGTATCGGGCCAAGACCAACCAACCATCGGCTCCATCCGTTGGCGTTACAAAGTGCTTAGTTCCAGTCAAGATCACGCTATCGCCGTCTAACGAGACCGTGGTTTGTGTACCGTTGATTGCATCAATTTGCAGTTGACCAAGTTGCTCTTGCCAGGCCAGCCCCGCAACGAGTTTCCCAACAATCAGGCGATCGATCAATTCACGCCGAAGAGCACTGTCGGGAGCTTGCGACAACACGACAGCAACTTGCACTGCCCCAGCGACGTAGGGTTGAGGCACAAGGTGCCGCCCCGCCTCTTCGGCAATCGCAGACATTTCGCGCAAGCCTAAACCCAAACCACCATCTGCCTCCGCAATCAAAACAGAAAACCAACCGGCGTGCGCCATTTCAAGCCACACGTCTCGATCAAAGCCAGGCTTGATGCCTCTGAGCGCGCGCGTTCTGGCAATAAAGTCGTGTCTACGTAAAAAATCTCGTGCGCTATCTCTAAAAATTTCTGATTCGCATGCCGCTGTTGTTGCTGTTGTCGTTGTTGCTGTCATGATTGAACAAACCTTAAACGTCAAAATATTTGCTAAACGCGTGCATAAAAAAATTACTCGACTTTGATATTGCCATCGCGTACCACTTTGCCCCATTTTGCGAGATCGGCTTTAACTAGCGCGTAAAATGCTGCGGGCTCAATCAGGTCAATGGCATACCCTTGCCCCATAATCCTGCCACGTAAGTCTGCATCCTTTATTGCCGCCGACACCGCAGCATGTAAGCGCTGCAGCACGTTTGCAGGTATGCCCGAAGGACCGGCAATGCCCACCCATCCAGTGATATCGAAACCCGGCAGCCCAGCCTCAGCTATGGTCGGCACGTTTGGAATCAGACTTGAACGTGTCACACCTGTCCAACCAAGAGCCCTAACCGCACCGCTTTGTATCTGTGGCAATGCAGTTGAAATAATGTCAAAGACGTAATTAATATTGCCTGCCATGACCTCGCTAAGTGCTGCGGCACTACCCTTATACGCCACATGCTGCACATCTATCCCGGCCGAACTTTTGAGCAGTTCAGCCGCTAGATGTGCGGTTGAGCCATGCCCCGAAGATCCGTAGTTAAGTTTTCCAGGATTTGTACGCGCATAGGCAATCAACTCCGCGATAGTTTTAAATGGTAGTTTAGGATTAGCGACTAACACCAGCGAATACGTACCAACGGTCGTAATGTACGAAAAGTCTTGCAATGAGTCATATTTGAGCTTGTATAACGCGGGGTTGATTGCTTGTGTACCAACTGTAATGAGCATAATGGTGTAGCCATCTGGTGCACTACGCGCAGTCGCATCGGCTGCGATACTGCCACCTGCTCCGGGGCGATTTTCAATGATGACCGACTGCCCAATCGTTTCTGTAAGCTTATTCGCAATCGTACGGCTTAATAAATCAATCGGCCCGCCGGCTGCAAAGGGTACCAATAATCGTATCGGCTTAGTTGGAAAATCCTGCGCAATAGATAGCTTGCTTAGTGATAACGAAATAGCACAGAAAAACAATGCAATGATGCGAAGCAACATGACGTCTCCTTATTTTTTTAGCGTGCGGCCCGTCTTATGCAGGTTTATAAAATTTAACACACTCGCAATGGTCAAGCGCTACGACATGAATCGACGACTTCAATTACTCTTCATCAAGCTCAATGACTGCATCCAGAGCAAGTGCGCCTTTCCCTTTTGATCGCAACAAAATCGGATTGATATCGACAGACCTTAACCGAGGCCCCGCCTGCGCTGCAAACACCGATAAGCGCGCCAGCGCCGTAGCCGCGGCTGTAATATCTGCAGGCGGACGACCGCGAGCCCCCTGCAGTAGCGACACTCCTTTAAGCGCCCAAATCATCTCTTTAGCCACATCAACGCCAAAGGGACACCTACGCAGTGACACATCCTGAAAAACATCGACAAAGATACCGCCTAGCCCCACTACCGCGATAGGCCCAAAGACAGGGTCTTGCTGTATACCCATAATGCACTCAACTCCTGAGCTTACTTGCTTTGCCACGAGCACTCCATCCACAACAAGCTCAGGGCCAAGCGCTTGATGTACGCGTTTGAGTATAAGCGCATAGGCCCGACGAACTTCAACATCGTTGTCTACCCCAACGATCACCCCACCTATATCTGATTTATGCAAGATATCGGGAGAGACAATTTTCAAGACAACCGGGTAACCGAGAGATCGAGCAGCTTGAACAGCTTTTTCTGGCTCATTACAAAGAACTTCTGGAGCCGAGACAATACCAGCGGCTGCGTATAACAGCTGTTTACTTTCAATTTCATTTGGCGTCTTTTGCGGCAAGACGAAGGGCTCGATTTCTGGTGGTTTAAGAAATTTTCGTTTTGCAAAGGCGCGGCCAAAACGCCCCATAGCTTCTATAGCATAGACTGCACGATTTGGATCTTCAAAGACAGAGAACCCATCTTTTTCATACTCATCAATTTGCTCTGGTGACCCAAGCAATGAGAGTACAAACATACGGTCCTTGTGCTTAGCACGAACAATGTTCATCTGCTCTCGCAAACGACTCGCCACACTGGGAGCACCGCCGGCGTACGTAAAGAAACCAAGAATTGAACTATAGTTACCTTCGGAGACTAGCGTGTCAGTGAACTGGCTAATCAACGACATATCGTTAACATATTGCGCCGTGACATCGACTGGATTGCGAGGCGCCGCATACGGTAGCAAAGCAAGTAGCTTCTTTTGCGAGTCGATTGGCATTTCAGGCATAGCTAAACCCACTGCTTCTGCTGCATCAGAAATAATGACCCCCGCACCGCCACTCAGAGTGATGACACCAAGAGTATTATTCGCTGGGAAAATCCCGCGAACGGCCAGCCGTGTGACATCCATCATTTGCTCAGTCGACTGTACACGCACCACACCGAACTCACTCAATACTGCATCGACTACACGATCATCTCCAGCGATTGAGGCAGTGTGTGACTGCGCAGCCGAACTACCCACAACACTTGTGCCAACCTTCATCATGATGACTGGCTTACGGGCCTTGCGCGCCGCTTCAAGACCGGCAATCAAACTCTCAGCGCGTTTGATGCCCTCTGAGTACACCATAATGACTCGCGTCAACGGATCGTGAGCGGCCGCTAACAACATATCACCTACAGTCAGATCTGCCTCATTACCCGTCATAATGACCGACGAAATACCAATATTATTTTGAGTCGCAACAACCAATAAATGCCCCCCGTAAGCACCTGACTGGCTAATAATGGCAACGCTACCCGGCTTAGGATACCCTAGCTCAACAGCACTAAGAAAGGTTGCATAAAAATGTTTGCGTGGGTTAATCAAACCCAACGCATTCGGGCCAATTAATCTCATACCGTACGAGCTGGCCACCTCAACAAGTTCTTTCTGCGCGCGTGCGCCGTTTTCATCCATTTCTGCAAAACCAGAGCTGCAGACAATCGCCGCTGGTGTCCCTAAAATGGCTAACGAGCGCACCGCCGCAAGCGTCAGCGAAGCGGGCACAATCACCATCGCGATGTCGGGCGCCTCAGGCAGTGCTTCAATACTCGGCACACTCGGCAACCCCTGAATCGTTTTTCGATTAGGGTTGACTGGATATATTTTGCCTTGATAGCCTTGCCTCAACATATAGGCAATAGGTCGCCCACCGAGTCGATTGGGATCATCTGAGGCGCCAACAATCGCAATGGAGCGAGGATTCAAGATTCTGCGTAATTGAGCCTTATTAAATTTCTGGTCAATTGAAGGCGACATGTTTGATCACTAATGAAGAGTGCTGCGTATGGCGAGACCGCTTCAAGCAGTCGACGCACCGTTTGTCTTTCTATCCAGCCAAATCCGAACGACGAACGCTGCGTTCTATCTCAGATCAAGCTTCATGTATTTGCTGCGCCTCAACTCAAGTGACGTCGCTTCAAACATTTTTAGCAAACTTAAGAATTTCACAGTACCATTAAACCTTATTATTTAACAAGACTCACAAGCAACAACCTTATTAGTAAATAAGGCTAGCGAACTAGCCTCACAAAATTTTTTAAAAAAATAAATTTCTTCGGAGACAAACATGCTGAATTTCACTCAAATTAAATACGATGTTATCGGTCACGTCGCGGTCGTAAGTTTGAACTATCCGCCCGTAAACGCTTTTTCTAAAATGTTGAGTGATGACTTGACTGCCGTTCTTGACTTCATTTCAGAAACAGATGCGGTGCGCTCAGTAGTCCTAACTGGCGAAGGAAAAATATTTTGTGCCGGAGCAGATTTGAAGGGCCGCGCAAATGTGATTAAAGGCCCTGGTGATATGCCTGCCCATATGCGTCGCTCTAGAGAATGTTTTCACGCGATCAGAGAGTGCGCTAAGCCTGTCGTGGTCGCACTCAATGGTCCTGCGCTTGGCGCTGGACTCGCCATTGCCGCCTCTGGCGACATCTTGATCGCTTCTGAAAAAGGGAGTCTGGGCTTGCCTGAGATTGATGTTGGATTGTTGGGCGGGGGCAGCCATGCTGCAAGGCTCTTCCCTCACTCAATGTTACGTCAGATGATGTTGACCGGTTATCGCGTACCCGCCAGTGAGCTGTACCGCTTAGGTGTAGTAACCCAAGTGACCACACCAGAGCAATTAATGCCGGCGGCACTTGAGCTTGCGAATAATATTGCAAGTAAAAGCCCTCTGTCGATTCGACTTGCTAAGCAAACGCTCAATGCGATTGAAGATATGAGCCTGCGTGACGGCTACCGGTACGAGCAAGATATGACTGCAGCGATCGCAAATACTGCAGATGCAAAAGAAGCACAAAAAGCATTCTTAGAGAAGCGAACTGCAGTATTTGTTGGCCGTTGATCGTTCTGCCTAATGAATTCGCCCGCTGGGCATCGTGCATACTTTGCTAAGTGGCACCGTCCTTTGCCAAGGTAGGTGATATTAAAGCCGATTAACCTCAATGCAGCTAAGCAAGGCTCAGAATACTCAATAGTGAATCAAAATGAGCTAAGGACGGCGCTCGGTGTGTAAGTGGATCAATTCGCTGACCTCAACAAGAGATGACGATAGGCCAATTACTCTCTAATGATTGTTTTTTGAGTATGGCGGTGATATCAAACGTGGGATAGTGGCTAACAGTGAGGCTCCGCAGTTCGGAGCCAACCCACCTAATTAATCAAAGTTGCACTTCGTACTTGAAACCGCCATATATGAATTTATGATCGTCTAGATAAACTGATTAAAACGCTTATATGAATAAGGTAAGGGATCAATCGACAGAGGCGCACCCGTCACCATTTGAGAGATTAACTTTCCAGTCGGTGGTCCACCCGTCATTCCCCAGTGCGCATGCCCAAACGCCAGAAACAAACCTGGTATGTGGTCTACTGGACCAAGGACAGGAAGACTATCCGGCGTTGAAGGCCTAAAGCCCAGCCAATATTTTGGTTCACCCGTTTGTAACGTTGGGAAAACTCGCTTGGCCTGGGTCACAAGATTTTTCGCCCTTTGCTCATCGGGGCTTGCAGTCAACCCAGCGAACTCTACCGTCCCAGCCGCACGCATGCCGTGCTCCATAGAGGTCAAGCCAAAGCCGCGGTTTTTAATCGACACGGGGATCTTCAAGGTAATATTTGGGGAAGGCATCATCGCGTGATAACCGCGTTCAGTTTCGAGTGGAACTTTAATGCCGAACGGTTCAAGAAGCGCCAGGCTCCAAGCACCCGTTGCCACGACCACCTGATCCACATCATGGTTGTTGACATTTGTCATCAGCATGAAACCTCGCTGACCCGAATGTGGAATAATTTTTAAGACGCGTTCTGTCAGAACCTGACCGCCCTCTGCCACCAACAAATTACCAAGCGTTTGCACCAAGCGCTGAGGGTTAATCGTATACCCATTGTTCGGGATGAGTACCCCGCTTTTAATGTTTGGCGATATCTCGGGATACAACTGACGAATGTCATCCTCGCTCAAGGTTTCAGCCTTAATGCCATGACGCGCACAGATTGCCAATTCAGTTTGAGATTCGCTGCCTGCCCCCCCTTCCCAGATTCTGACCTGCCCGACCGTGCGAATCAGATCGTTAAAGTGCTCTGGACCAAGCAGCTCACGCCAACAGTTCATCGCCTCTTTGTGCAAGGATCGCATGGCATCCGACACCTCAAAGACCCGCGACAACCGACTGGCCTCAACCCAACGAACCAGCCAAGGCAACACTTTGGGCAGATAAGACGGGCGAATGACTAAGGGACCTAACCGATCAAACAGCCAACCGGGCACCTTGCCCAGCATTCCCGGCAAGGCAATTGGTGCAGCCGTATCGCAGCTGATTAGGCCAGAGTTTCCGTATGACGCTGCGCTGGCTGGCGGCAAGGCATCGATCACGATCACGCGTTGACCCGCACGTTGCAAATACAGGGCGGTTGATAAACCCACCACACCAGCACCGATCACAATCGTAGTTGAACTTGAGGTTGGCATGAGAGGCCCCCTTTAATATTGAAAAATACTCGATTAATTCAAAAATTTACTTTTGCGAAACACGCAACTGTCTCAATAACGTGTCCAGCAACAAAATGAAGCCAGTCACTCCAATTAAAAACGCACTGACTGCAGCGATCACTGGCTCAACCTGAAGATGCAAGCTATTCCAGATCCGCACTGGAAGCGTTTCAGACTTTACGCCTGCTAAAAAAAGAGAAATCACCAACTCGTCAAACGACGCCAAAAAAGCAAATAACGCAGCAGAGATAATGCCCGGTAGTGCTAAAGGCACAACGACTTTTGTAAAGACACCAAAGCGACTGCTGCCAAGGCTCAACGCGGCCCGCTCTAGATTGATATCCACGTTTTGCAAGGCAGACAATAAAATCAATAAAACAATTGGCAAGGCTATGCACGCATGACAAATCCCAATCCAAAAAACATTACCAACCAGCTTAAACGGGCCCGACATAAAGTACATGGCAATCGCGGTAATCACGTGAGGCACAATCAAAGGCAAAAGCATAAAAGACAGTAAGAGTTTTTTTCCACGCACATCAGAACGGACGAAGGCGTAAGCTGCCAAAAAACCTAAAAGTGTCGATACGACACACGCAATAAAGGCGATCACGGTACTTGACCATAACGCACTTTGCCAACGCGGGTCACCAAAAAAAGTCTCAAACCATCTGAGTGAATACGCCTCGGGCGGAAACTTCATGTACCCCTGATTACCAAAAGCAAGAATCGTAACGATGACGATAGGTGCCATCAGCGTTACACCAGCGATCGCAACGTAAACATTTAAACTGCGCGTGACCACGGCATCATTCGTCATTAGCCACCCATCATTCGGCGCAAATCAGTGACGCGATAATAGATCGCGTACAAGCCAAGGGTTGCGACCAGCAAAAGCACAGACATGATCGCAGCACTTGTCCAATCAAAGGTCACTTCTACCGCGCGCTCAACGAGCATAGCAATCATGACATCTGAGGGGCCACCCATGAGAGCCGGTGTAATAAAAAATCCGAGTGCCAAAATAAAAACGATCAAAGAACCAGACACGACTCCGTGCAAACTCAGCGGAAAATAGACTCTCGTAAACGCAAACCATCCGCTGGCCCCCAAACCGCGGGCAGCCCGCATGAGCCCAGGATCAATTGCTTTGAGCGAAGCATATAAGGTCAACACCATGTAAGGCAATAGCACATAGACCATGCCAATCAAGATCCCCGTTTTGCTGTACAGCAGAGTGAGTGGCTCGTTAACCACGCCAAGCGTTAGTAGGAGATTGTTCACAAGACCGTTGCGTCCAAGCAGTACCATCCATGAATACGTGCGCACGATAACACTCGTAAAATAAGGCACGACAATACAAAACAATATGAGCGAAAAGCGCCAGTCGCTGTGAGTCGCCAAATAATAGGCCAACGGATAACTCAACAGCAAAACTAAAAGAGTCACTAGCAGGCTAATCCAGTTGGTACTAGCTAACGCCGTCAAGACCGCTTTCGAACCAATCACCGCAACAAACTGCTCAACGATCTCTGTAAAGGTTCCGATACTGCTCAGCGACTGAATATAAAACCAAACCAGTGGCGCCAAAAATACCACGACTAGCAAAACGATCGCCGGTAATAGCAATACCCAAGACCCACCAAAGGTACTGACTCGCTTCATTTAAGAACCCTCAAACATCGAAGCGATCATTGGCTGCGACAAGAGCGGAGAAGCAATGAAGGGACTCGCGCGCTTCATTGAAGAGCTTTCAAATAGAAAATCGAGCACCGAGTGCGAAAATAGCCAACGGCAGCGAAGGTGCTCGTGAGCTTCATTCATTAACTCTCAGCAAGACAGAGTCATCGATGCGCCACGAGACAGTGACTACGTCGCCTTGCTCAACAGCAAAGGCCTGCGATGAGTTCTGCGTATCAACAACAATGGTGATACCGGGCTCAATTAAAACCGTCTGGCGCAAGATATTGCCAAGAAAAGATAAGTTCGCGACTGTCCCCTGACAACGATTCCAATCCTCTTGGTGCGCGTCACTCAAAGACGCTGAGGGACTCAACACGACCCGCTCTGGTCTCATAAAAATATCTACCAATGTATCTATTATAAAGGTTGGGTCGCACTGCGCGCGTAACGATAAGCCCTCTTCGGTGCGCACACTGGCAATACCTGCCCCATGGTGCGTTATCTTGCCTCGAACAAGATTCGCCTCGCCCAAGAATTTTGCAATGAAAGTACTGTTTGGTTTTTTGTAAATATCTGCAGGGCGTCCGATCTGCTCGATTCGACCATGGTTCATGATGGCGATACGGTCTGACATATTCATGGCTTCTTCTTGATCATGCGTCACATACACGACGGTCATACCAAGACGCTTCTGAATATCTTTTATCTCAACTTGCATCTGATAACGCAGATTTTTATCCAAGGCCCCGAGAGGTTCGTCCATCAACACAATACTAGGGTTAAAGACAATTGCACGCGCGATAGCGACCCGTTGTTGTTGCCCCCCAGACAATTGACGCGCAAAACGATCAGTAAAGCCCTCAAGACGAACTAACTCAAGCGCTTGCATGACCCGCTGGGTAAGCTCTGGTTTAGGAATTTTTCTGGCCCGCAGCGGGAAGGCAACATTATCAAAAACATTCAAATGTGGAAAAATCGCATAGTTTTGAAACACCATGCCAAAACCGCGATGCTGAGGAGCGACTTGTGCAATGTCGCGCTCATCAATGCAGATTTGCCCAGTATCGACTGAGACAAAGCCCGCCAACATCATTAAGGTCGTCGTTTTGCCCGACCCCGACGGGCCGAGCAAGGAAAAGAATTCACCCGCTGCAATGTCAATATCGATTGAATCGACGACACATTCTTTACCATAGTGTTTCGTGACTTGTCGAAGCGAGATGCTTCCCAGCTCACGAGCCAAATCTGCTTGCACCAATGATTGACTCATCGGTGATCAGCTAATGATCCATTTCGACCATTGAGCGGCAACCTTATTGCGATTTTCAGCCCACCATTTAATATCAAGCAAAAATCCTTTGGTCTTAGTCCAAGGTTCATTACTTGCCGGATCGATCAGCGATTTAGCCGTTGCGCCGTAGGCCTTTGTATTCACTGGGATCGCTTTGTACTTGGCAAGCCAACGCGACTGAGACTCAACGCTCGAACTAAAGTCTATGAATTTTTTGGCATTCTCTACGTTCTTTGCCCCTTTAGGTATGCCATAGGCCTGCACAAGCAACGCATTTTGATTCCACTGCAGTGCAATCGGCGCACCTTCGTCGGCAGCGACCGACGCGCGAGTGCTCCAGATCGACCCCATCGACACCTCGTTATCTGCAATCATCGTTGAGGATAAGGCTCCTGTATCCCAAAACTTAGGAATCACTGAGCGCAGCTTGCTGAGCGATCGGAAGGCTCTTTCAATATCAAGCGGATACAGTTTGTCCACCGGAACCCCATCCGCCAAGAGAGCAAACTCGAGGGCAACCGAGCCAGTCGCGATATCAGGTAGGGTACGTCTCATGGGATATTTTTTGATATCCCAAAATTCTGCCCAAGACTTGGGCTCAGAACCAGGCGCAATCACCTTAGTGTTATAGCCCAAGACCATTGCATAGATAAACGAACCGACACAAAATTTTCTTTTTACCACTGGGTCAATATCTGCTGGATCCGTATATTTAAAGGCCTGATAGTCAATCGGCATTAAATAGTTATTCAGCTCAAGCTCGAGCAACGTGGCATCGCCTGTGTCGATCAAGTCAAGCTCGTTTTGACCCGACTTCATCATCGCTAAGAGTTTGCCGTTGGTAGCAGCCACCGGCACAACCTGAATCCCCGTTGCCTTACGAAAAGGTTCGTAAATTGTCGCGTTTTTAACGGTGTCAAAAGACCCCCCCGGTGTTCGGACGATCACCTGCTGAGCGGCGTTTGCGTTAGCTGTCCACACAAACGGTGCTACGACCGTCGTGAATACAGCTGCAGCGTTCAATTTGCGACGAAATAAATTGGGAAGTTTTGATTTAGACATTTTTTTTAACCTTTAGTTGTCATTCGACTGAGTACAAAACATTCAAGCGTAGCCTCAGGCGCATTGACGTTAACAGAGCCACACACTCACTGTCAATCCATTCACTCGTCCGTCTCACGTGCTATCGAATAGCAGTTTTGCTCTATCAGCCCAAGGCGCTATCGCGTACCGATTTTCATCCCTAAGAGCTCGGGCAGCTTTGCGGCAGCCTTTGCAAAAAAAGAAATCTGTCGCTCCTGCTCTTCGGCCTCTTCGCTGCTAATGATTCCCCAACGGACTAAACGACCGCCGAGAGTGCGAAACGGATCTGGCGGAAGACTAGGTAGGGTTCGAGTACAAAAAGGTAGACTTGACCACTCGTCTTTGTGATTCAACACTAACGAAGCCAAACACTGACCAGCAATATAAGTCGGATTGACACCATGCCCAGAAAAACCACACGCATAATGAACACGGGTATTCGGAAACGTTTTAAAGAAGGGAAGACGATCAGAGGACACTTCAATCGCGCCGCCCCAGGCCTTTGCAAGCCCGACTGACTGAAACGACGGAAACAAGCGATGCAGCCCGCACTCAGCACGGGCAGCACTAGCCGCATCTTGCGTCAGACTGACTGCGTTCGCATTGCCCGCGTAACTAATTGGACCAGACCCCGAGCCCATCAAGATCCGTCCATCGGCAGTTTTTCGAAAATAGTGAATAAACATCCGTAAATCAGACAAGCCTTCATCACCCAGCCAGCCAACCTCTTGTAGCTTTTCGGGAGCAGGGTTAGACATCACCACGTAACTTGAGAACACACTGACGTGATCCCGAATTTGCGGATCGCTCGCTAACTGAGCATTAGTCGCTAACACGACCTCTTTAGCGATCACTTGTCCTTGAGGCGTTGTCAGTCGACTAGGCGAACCTCTTTCAAGGCGCATCATAGGCGTGTGTTCGTAGACCTGCACGCCAGCCTCGATCACGGCTGCACGCAAGGCGCGCGCCAACCGAGCGGGGTGTACAGTTGCACCCTCAGTGAATAAGACCCCACCGCGAAAAACTGGCGAACGAACGCGGGCAGCGATCTCTTGCGCACTCAAGGCCCTCACAGAATCTGGCACCCCAAGCCGCTGCGCCTCTGACAGGTAAGCCGCGATTTTTTTATCTTGTGCTGGTGCGGCAGAAATCTTGATGCTTGGCCCCTCTCGCCACCAGACATCGCGCCCGCCAGACGTTGCAAAAGCCCGTATGCCATCCTGTGCGAGGGTACCCGCGCGTGCAACAGCCAGCGCTGCGTCTGCGCCAATTGACTTCACCAAGCTCGGCAGCGCAGACCAATAGCCGCTTACTTTTCCACCGTTTTTGCCGCTCGCACCCGAGCCACACAACGAGGCTTCAAGCAACGCGACATTGAGATGCGGCGCACGCGCTTTTAATTGCAGCGCTGTCCATAAGCCCGTGAATCCACCACCGACAATCACGACATCGACACGCAGCTCGCCAATTAAGGGTGGGCTAGCAAAGCGCTGCCCCTCGTGACTCAAGGCCTCCTCAAACCACCACGAAGGATCGCCAGGCATCACACTAGGAAGCGATTCTGTACGCGACATGGTTCACAGTTCCTTTGGTTGCACTGAATACGTTTGCCAGGAAACACAAAGCTAGTGCTCAATCTACTAGCTGGTGCTCAATCAACTTTTGCACCCGATGCTTTTACAATCTTTGCCCACTTTGCGTTCTCATCCTGAATGAAATGTGCGAATTGCTCTTGTGTCGTGTTCGAAATTTCGATGCCAAGGCTTTCAAATTTTTGACGAACATCGGCTAATTGCAAGACTCGGTTGACGTCTGTATTTAACTGCTTGACGATAGCGCTTGAAACGCCGGTGGGCGCAAAGACACCAAACCATTGCAGCGCCTCAAAACCGTTCAATCCTGCCGCACTGACTGTTGGCAGCGTCGGTGCGATCGGTGAGGCTTGAGCGCTTGTCACCGCCAAGGCCTTGAGCTTTCCGCTTTGTACATAGGGTAAAAAAGCGACTGCTGTGCCAAACGCCAGCGAAATACGGCCGCTCACCAAATCAATCGTCATCGGCGCATCGCCCTTATAAGGAATATGCTGAATCGCGATGCCGGCTGTTGCTTTGAAATATTCAGCAGTCAGGTGAGACACGCTGCCGTTGCCCGTTGAGCCAAAAGACAAAGCATCGGGTTTACTTTTGGCTAACGCAATTAACTCGGTCACCGACGAGACAGGCAGCGACGGATGCGTAACCAACAGTATGGTCGCAGTCCCGACTAGAGCAACCGGAGAAAAATCTTTGATTGAATCGTACGGCAGCCTTTCGTATAAAGCTGGGGCAATCGCATGCGTGCTGCTCGTGCCGATTAATAAGGTGTAACCGTCAGGGGTAGCCTTTGCAACAACATCTGAACCAGTCGTACCGCCCGCACCGGCTCGATTTTCGACGATCACCGTTTGACCCAGACTTGTCGTGAGTTTTTCGGCAAGAAGTCTACCGACGATGTCGGTTGAGCCACCCGCCGGAAAAGGAATCACAAATTTGATCGCTTTAGTTGGCCAAGTTTGTGCCGCACAGAGCGTGCTGCCAGCAAACGCAAATACACAGAGCGCACGACAAGCAAGCCTCGTCGTCATAGAAAGATAGTCAAGTGCTCGAGCCATTAAGTCGCTTCCTTTGACGCCTTGCGTTTATCAGAAACGATGCGCCCATCTTTAAATACAAGTTTGAGATCTCTTAGGTTATTAATATCGTCAAGCGGGTTGGCGCCCACCACAATCAGATCTGCGATTTTTCCGACCTCAACCGTACCGAGCTCGTCGCCGACGCCACAAATTGCGGCCCCAGCACGTGTGGCAGCCTGCAAAGCTTGCCAAGGCGTGGCACCTGCACGCACCCATAAACCAAGTTCAAGTAGTGCGGCATCTTTTAGTGGTCTGATATCTGAGCCGAGTGCCATCTTGACGCCCGCCTTAAGCGCTTTGAGGAATCCCGCTTGATGCACATCGGCTGCAGCCTCTGCCCGGCAGCATAACGAATGAGAGAGATTGCGCTGTTTGAGCCAGCCTCTTTCCCATAAGTTGGTCGCTTGCTGCGGTGTCAGATGACTAATCGCCAGAGTTGGCACATACCAGGTGTCGTGTTTCAGAAACAGTTCGATACACTCGTCATCCAAAATATAGCCATGCTCAACGCTGTGCGCACCCATCCGTATGGCATTTTTTACGGCAATGGGGTTGGTCGCATGCGCCATGACTTTGAATTCACGCAAACGACAAACATCAAAGGCCGCCTTGAGTTCTTCGTCTAATAAAAACGAATGGCGATGCAAATCCCAGGCGGGGCCCATGATTCCCCCTGAAAGATTCAGTTTGATATGGTCTACCCCATTTTTAATCTGCTCTCGAATAGCCTTCACAAAACCATACGGACCGTCACATTCGATCGCGTGTCCAGACGTTAAAAAATGCCCCGCAGTCGTCGTTAAAAAATGCCCAGCGGCAAATAAACGTGGGCCGACGTGCTGCCCTGAGTCAAACGCGCGCTTCCACGCGACATCCATATAGTCGTGCGCGCCGGCGCAGCGTAAGCCGGTAATGCCGGACTCAATCATGGCGGCCTGCAGCCGGTTACCAAACAAAGTGACCTGCTCAGTCAAGGGCATATCGGTCGGCGACAAATAGTCCGGATGAATGTGTACGTCCCACAAGCCTGGAAGTAAAAACTGACCAGTCAAGTCGATGGTCTCGCAATCAAGCAAAGCATTCGCATCTGCTGCAGACAAGATTTGTTTGATGCGTCCATCTTCGACCACTACCGAAGCATTCAGGCGTGGCTGAGGGTTGACAGCATCAATAACGGTGGCATTTTTAAGAAGTGTTCGCATAAAGTGGTCGTGACGATGTCGTTAAAGATTTAGAGGGGCACAACGGCTCTTCAGTTACTGTGCCCGGATGCCAACTTCAAGTGCAAGCTTTTTCCATTTGGTTGTTTCAGAGACAATAAATGCGCGAAACGCTTGCGCAGTACCACCCGCTGGCACAATGTCTCGATCGGCAAAGACTTTCAACAGTTCTGGTAAAGCGAGTACCGCATTGACCTCAGCATTAAGGCGATCAACGATTATCTGTTGCGTTTTATTAGGCGCCAGAATCCCAAACCATGTGCCTGCAGTAAACGTCGGTAAGCCCTGTTCTGCAAAGGTCGGAATATTAGGAGCATTGGCGAGCCGCTGAGCGCCTGAAATCGCAAGCGCCTTCAACCGGCCACCGCGCACCTGCTCCATGACCGCGGCGGGCGCATCAAACGAATATTGAATCTGCCCACTGATCAGATCGATAATTGAAGGGCCACTCCCTTTGTAGGGTACGTGCAACGTATTGATTTGGGTGAGCGATTTGAAAAGCTCGCCCGCAAAGTGATTAGTGGTGTTTTCGCCAAAAGAAGAATAATTCAGTTTGCCTGGATTCGCTTTGGCATACGCAATTAAATCGGCGACACTACTAACCGGTAACTGGGGATGGGTCACTAGCAGAAACGGTACGCTACCCACCATCGCTACAGGTTGCAAATCGACCAAGGGGTCGTAGGCGAGTCCCTTGATGGTGAACGGAGCGATCGACACCTCAGGGGCTGCGGCCATGAGTAGTGTGTAGCCGTCAGGCTCTGCGCGCACCACTGAAAGTGTCGCGACGGTACCGCCAGCACCTGCGCGATTTTCGACGATGACTTGTTTGCCCAAGCGGGCGCTTAGCCGCTCAGCCACTAAACGCGCGGCGATATCTGTGGTGCCGCCTGGTGAGTAACCGACGACTAAGCGAATATTTCGACTTGGCCAGGTTTCGTTCTGCGCAATTGCTGCAGCGCAAAATAAAAGACTGAGGCAACCAAAGATCGCTATGGTGCTTGTAATTTTTTTCATAGGTCCACGAGTCGCAATGTTCTACATATACTAACCGTTGATGACATTGAAGCGCCTGCTAGAGAATACTACGCGATTACCTCCTTGGGCCAGCCAATCACAAACCGCGTGTCGCAGACGTCGCATGCCCAAAAAAATTAGAAAATGAGCCTCGGCTCAAACCAAACCACAACAATCGCACCCTGGCCCAAACACTGCCGGGCTACCCAACGCAGCTAATTGCGAGCGCCAGCCAGCCAAACGTTTTTGAAGTTGCTCAAGAGTTGAATGATGATTTAGGCCAGAGATGTGCCGCTGTTGCATCACGACTTTACCGTCAATCACCGTATCAACAACATCGCTTGCCTTGGCATAGTAGACAAAGGCTGCATAACTGCCGTAATACGGCTGAAGATGCGGTTGATTGATGTCAACGACGATCAGATCGGCCTTTTTACCCACTTCAAGCGAACCAATCTCATGATCGAGCCCCAAGACTTGTGCCGCGCCAAGCGTGTGAAAACGCAACGCCTGATCGCAGGTCATCGCATGTGGGCCACCTAAGCGCAAACGCATGGCGTTGATGGCATAACGCATGCCTTCAAACGGGTCGTTTAGCATCCAGTCGGTGGCAAAGCCTGTTTTGATGCCTTTTGCAATGATTTTTTCAAACTGCGGATAACGACCGCGGCGGGGATAAATCGTTGGGCAATGCGCGTAGTTAGCGTTGCAAGACACGATCGCGTCAAAGTCGGCCTCTTCAGCAAATACAAGGTGCGCAAGCACGACATCAGGCGCAAGCATCCCAACATCTCTTAAGTACTCAACGGGCCCACAACCGTAGGCGGCCTTGATGTGCTCAGCTTCAGAAGCACTTTGCGCGGCATGGATATGCATACCGACCCCCAACCGAGTCGCCTCAAGCCTAGCCTCTTTAAGCAATGCTGGGCTGCAGGTGTCAGTGGCATGCGTACCAATTCGTCCCGTAATGCGCCCCTCTGCGGCACCATGCCATTTTTCAACAAGCTCTACCCCGTGGCGCAAACGCTTCTCACCAATTGCCTGATGATGTGTGTAGTCGCCGTTGCGAAGCTCTTCGAGCTTGACATCAAAAACCTTATTCGCGATCTGAGCACGAAGCCCCGACTGCAAGACGCTCTCAGCCAAGGTCTCGGGGCTATACCAAATGTCGTTAATCGTTGTGATCCCCGATAACAGCATGTCTGCGCACCCTAAAGCGCCCAATAAAGACCAGTCGGATTCAGTGACGTCTTTCTCCATGCGAAAGGCAACGTCTAGCAGAGCTGCCTTGGCGGCATGATCATCCGTTTGACTGCGAAAAATCAAAGAGGCGGCATGCGAATGACAATTAACAAATCCGGGCAACACAATTTTTCCTGGCCCACCCATTGTGTTTTTGGGCTGCCAGTGACCCGCGGGCATCGCTGGGCCAGCGTACACAATACGCGATCCAAGCACGGCCACTTCGCCATTAGAAATAATTGGCATTCCCTCAGACACGGGATAAAGAAACTCTGCTTTGACTAATAAGTCGACTGGGTTCATTGCATCAATCCTGAGAAGCGAAGCACTGGTTGCTTATTTTGTTCCAAAGATTCGATCGCCCGCATCACCAAGACCAGGCAAGATATAGGCCTTTTCGTCCAACTGGCGATCAATCGCCGCGGTATAAATCATAATCTCAGGAAAACGCTCATGCACTGCCTGTATGCCCTGCTGGCAGCTCACTAGACACACAAATTTTATCGAGCGAGGGCTCAGCTCTTTGATTCTTGCAATGGCAGCAATCGCAGAGTGGCCAGTGGCAAGCATGGGGTCAACGAGAATCACGTCGCGCTGGTTAAGGTTTTCAGGAAGCTTAAAATAATATTCAACCGCCGCTAGCGTTTTTGGATCTCGATACAAACCGATATGACCAACCCGTGCATTGGGCACGACAGTAAGCATGCCATCTAAGATGCCGTTACCCGCGCGCAAGATGCTGACAAAAACAAGTTTTTTTCCATCAATTACCTTGCTCGTCATTTTTTCTAACGGCGTTTCAATTTCAATATCTTGCATCGCCAAATCACGAGTGACCTCGTAGGCCATCAACGTTGAAATTTCATTCAAGAGCGCTCTGAACGAACTTGATGAAGTATTTTTATCCCGCATCAAAGTCAGTTTGTGCTGCACCATCGGGTGGTTCACAACACGCACATTATTGTCAGTGATTGAGCTCATTGAAGCAACTTATAAAATATTTGACAGACACAACCAAAGCGGCGGCATGGGGTAGCCTGATGTTGAGCCCTGCCCTGATCCCTAAACTAATCCGCCTGTATCCTCAGTTCTTTGAATCAGGCACCCAAACGCCCTGCCTCAGAAAAATTACCGCTGATTGCCAACAAAATCGTGCACCCACAGCGCTGGAACAATACAAGGTAGAGCATGCTCATATGGCTACTCGTTATTTTTCTTTGTAACTTTGTAATATAGTAGCTGCAAACTCGGCTCGCGGCACAAGTCAACTATTTAGACGACACTCACGCTCGCACTCAGCTATCTAACCTGCGTAATCTATACAAAGAGCCCAAAGATGAGCCACCCACTTACGTACAAGTATGCGCAGTGTCAACGCGGACGCATCCACTTTGCTGAAGCAGGTTCAGGCGAGCCTTTACTTCTCATGCACGCAACCCCTCGTTCGCATCGCTCGTTTCGCAACATGTTGCCACTGCTCGCACCACACTGTCGAGCGATTGCCATTGATACGCCTGGCTTTGGCAATTCAGATCCAATACCGCAGCAGATTACCGTAGAAGACTTGGCAGCGATGGTGATCGCCTTCATGGATCACCAAGAGATCGAACGAGCTCACGTCTTCGGCTTGCATACTGGCAATAAAATTGGTGCTGCCATGGCAGCTGGTTGGCCACAACGAATCAGTAGTTTGATTATTGCCGGACACACACATAGCCTGATTGCTGACCCTCAGTCACGCGATGCTGCCATCCATGCGTTGTCTGATCACTACCCACCACTTTTCGCTGAGGCCCCAGATGGTGCAGAAAACATCCGAGATTGGGTTGCTGCACACGCTGAGACACAGAAACTATGGTGGCAACAAAATCTGATCAGTTCACGCCAAGTCGAAAAAAAGGACGTCGACTACGCTGAGGCCCGAGTGATTGACTATCTGCTAGGTCGACATAGCATCCGAGCGATGTACAACGCAATTTTTGACTTCGACTTTAATGCTGCACTAGCACAACTCGAAGCACCAACGCTCGTTCTCGAATTGTTGACGCCCGACGAAGCTCATCACGGAGAGCAAGCAGAAAAAGTATGCTCTCTCATGAAGAGTGCGCGTGCTGCCAGAGTCGAAAATGGTGATCGATCTTCGTTAGAAAAAAATCCGACTGCTATTGTGACGCCGATTCTGGATTTTTTAAGGTCTCAGCGCAACTGAATCTGATGGTTTACGTGCCGACAATGATAAAAACTGAGTTATAAAGAACAAGTAAAAATAAAAATAACGAGCGATGAGAGAAACGGACGATGATCAAGCTAAAACACCTTCTAGTTTTACTATGCCTACTCAGTCAACCAGTTTTGGCCGAGAGCGATTACCCACAGCGCAAGTCAATCACCTTAGTGACGCCTTATGCGCCAGGCGGTGGCAGCGACATTCTGACCAGAATCCTTGCTGAAGCCTTAAGAAGCAATCTCAAGCAAAACGTCGTCGTACAAAATATTACGGGTGCTGGCGGCGTCATTGGCTCTCGCTCTGTTGCTCAAGCCGCTCCGGACGGATACACCTTGCTATCTCACCATATTGGTTTGGTCACGTCGACAGCGTTATATAAAAATCCACAATTTGATCCTACGAAAAGCTATGAGTATGTTGGGCTCTTTGCCGATACGCCCATGGTTTTAGTGTCTTCGCCTTCATTTCCTGCCAACAATACGACAGAATTGATCGAATACGTTAAGAAAAATAAAGACAAGATTACATTCGCCTCTTCAGGAAAAGGAAGCGCGACTCATTTATGCTCGTTACTTTTTGAAAAAGCGCTTGGCGTAAAAGTCACTTTAATTCAATACAAAGGGGCATCGCCCGCGACAATCGATGTAACCGCTGGACGAGTCGATCTTTTCTGTGACGTGACTGCGGGCACAATTATTGGCGCAATTCAGAGCGGCAGTCTAAAGGCACATTTCATCACTGCACCTAAACGACTGACTTCTATTCCCAACACTCCCACTGCAAATGAAGTCGGCCTGCAAGAGATGAACGTGTCAGCGTGGTATGGGCTTTATGCCCCCGCCGGCACTCCACAACCAGTCATTAATAAGCTGTCAAAGGCGCTACAAGCCACCACGAAAGACCCAGCGGTAGCTTCGTCTTTAGCAAAAATGGAAACCTTATTATTCGACGCTGCATCTGCCACACCTGAAGCGCTGAAATCTCAAGTTGAACGTGAGACTGCACGATGGACTGCACTGATTCAACAAGCCGGCATTAGCCCAGAATGATTTTAAACATCACACGAGAGCCAATATGTTTCAACTAGAGAAAGCAAGTGACAACATTGGAGTCATCGCGACTGGAATTGACGTATCAAAGATGTCGGCTAGTGACTTTCAGAAACTATATCAAGCGTGGCTAGAGCATTCAGTACTCATTGTAAGAAATCAACACTTAACCATTGAACAGTTTCTTGGTTATGGAAAAAAATTTGGGGTGATTCAACCTCACCGAGTGCGTAAGACAAGGCATCCTGACCATCCAGAACTAACTGTCATGGGGCAGGCCAAGAAAAAGGCAGATGGCACTCTGAATGAATCTATCTACAACCGCGGGGTGAGCTGGCACACGGATGGCCCGTGGGACGACAGACTTTGCAAAGCCACCCAACTGCTAGGCTTAGAGATCCCCTCTTACGGTGGGGACACTCTTTTTGCCAATATGTATTTAGGCTATGAATCCTTACCCCAGCACCTGAAAATTCGAATCGAGACGCTTAAGGCCCAGTACGTTTACGGCGGTCGAAAAAAAATAGGTTTCGATCTCCTAGAGGCTGAAGATCAATTGCGCTTACCCACAGAATATAGTTTGATTCGAGTTCACCCAGAAACCAAGCAAAAATCCCTGTATTTCAATCCTTTTCATATTTTAAAAATCGCCGATATTAGTGAAGCTGACAGTGACTCTTTGATTGACGAACTTACTGCGAACATGATTGCGACAAACAGTGACTATCGACACAAGTGGCAGGTCGGCGATTTGATCACATGGGATAACCGTTGTACGTTGCACTCAGCTACAGGCGGATATCCAACGAATGAGAACAGAATTCATTGGCGCTGCACCATTATGGAACAGTGAGCAGTGCCAACGATGATCAGCAACTCATCATTAAATTCAATCAGGAGTAGCGATGCGAATTAAAGGAAAGGTTGCAGTCATCACAGGCGCAGGAACCGATATCGACGCAGCCTCTGCCAGATTATTTTCCAACGAAGGCGGCAAGCTCGTCGTTGCAGAAATCAACGAGAAAAATGGACAGTCTGTCGTGGATGAAATTAAATCCCGTGGTCAAGACGCACTGTTCATCAAATGCGACGTCACAGACGATAGCTCTGTGATTGAGATGGTTCAAAAGACGGTTAACCATTACGGCACCATTGATATCCTTTATAACAATGTCGGCGGATCAACGTCGCATGATGGCTCGGTGACCGATGTTGAAATTGACGAATTTTGGCGAGCAATCAAACTAGATTTATTCGGAACCTTTCTGCCCTCACGCCATGTCATACCCGTCATTATCAAAGGCGGTGGCGGCTCAGTCATCAATACCTCTTCGTATGTCGCAGTTGTCGGCACCGCAGGCCGCGATTGCTATACGGCAGCCAAAGGTGCGATTATTTCTTTAACGCGCTCAATGGCCGTTGAATATGGTCCGCATAATATTCGAGTCAATGCGATCGCTCCAGGCGCAGTTGATACTGAACGTCTTAGAAATTTTTTGAAAAATAGTCCATCCCATCCAACCTTTGATCCACGTAATCGACATAAACGACCTGAGGTGTCCTCACTCAAATCATTACGCTTGTTTGTTAGATAAAAGTAAAATGATAATTATCTGCCTCTCACGACTTATCACACTGGCCACAACAGTTCGAGCAAATATTAGGATCGGTAGGCCTTTGGCTCTACAGGCCGGGTCACATTGACGCAACCAAACTTGCGTGCTAGCGTAGGCGTTCTCTCAGCTCTAGGCGAATCCTAAGTGTCGACAGAACACATCTCAACTAAGCTAGCAAATTTTGCCACGGGCCTCACCACTAATCACCTCCCGCCAGAAGTTGTAAAAAACGCAAAACTGCGAATTTTGGATACAGTAGGTGTTTGCCTTGCCAGCGCGGGAATGCCTTATGCCGAGGCGATTTTGGCCTATGCTTTAGAACAGCAAGGGCAACCGCAGTCGACTCTTTTTGGACGCACCGAGAAACTGCCACCAGCGCTGGCTGTTCTGTATAACGCCTCACTCGCGCACGGCAACGACTACGATGATACGCATAGCCTTTCAATTGTGCACCCAGGGGCTGTCATTGTGCCAACCGCCCTTGCAATAGGTGAAAAAACAAGCTGCTCGGGCGCCGCGGTACTCGCAAGTGTTGTGGCTGGCTATGAAGTCTCAACCAGAATTGGTATGGCCGCGTCTAAAGGCTTTCACGCTCAAGGCTTTCACCCCACCGGGGTCTGTGGCGCCTTCGCTGCAGCAATCACTTCAAGCGCGCTGCTCAAACTGACTGAAGAGCAAACTGTACATGCTCTTGGAATTGTCGGCAGTCAAGCTTCAGGGTCGCTCGAATTTCTTTCAGATGGCGCGTGGACCAAACGACTGCACCCCGGCTGGGCTGCCCACGCCGGTGTGACAGCCGCCGCGCTTGCTCAACATGGCTTCACTGGCCCGAGCAACGTGCTGGATGGGCGTTACGGACTCTACGCGCTTTATGCGACCCGTACCAAACCAAACCTTGCCCTGATCACCGCGACGCTGATGCAGGAGTGGGAGATTCTAAATACCGATTTCAAACCTTACCCCTGTGGTCATATCAGTCATCCCTATATGGACTGCGCGCTAAAGCTCAGACAAGACCACGCACTTGACCCAAACGACATTGTGTCGATCGAGCTTAGAGTGCCGTCAGCCGCCGTGCCTATCTTGTGCGAACCGCTTGCCGACAAGCGACGCCCCAATAGCGGTTATGCCGCGCGTTTTAGTCTGCCGTTTTCGACGGCGTTACTGTTTGCTTATGGTCGTGCTGAAATTGATGATTTTTCACATGAACGAATTACTGACCCACTGATTTGGCAGCTTTGTGACCGAACAACCTACACAATTGATGACTCGCTACCATTTCCTGAAACATTTCCGGGTTGGGTACTTATCACGTTGCGCGATGGTAGGCATCTTGAAGCCAGACTAGAGGCGTCTCGAGGTTCAAAAGAATATCCAATGAGTGAAACAGAATTACGAAAAAAATTTGCAGCAAATGTGCAACGGGCTTTACCTGTAACCCGTGCCGATAAAATTTGGGAAACAGGGATGCAACTTGAACAGCTAGCGGACATTCGAGCATTTACTGCCTTGCTTGCTGAATAAAGGACCTACCATGTTAAACCCGACCATCAAGTATCGAAACTTTCTGACAGTGCTCGCGCTAACGAGTCTCTTAATTGGGCAGAGCTACGCTCAGAACGACTCAGCAAACTATCCGAGTAAGCCTATCAAATTTGTCGTTCCCTACCCAGCCGGGGCAGGTAACGACCTTTTGGCCAGATTACTCGGACAAAAAATGTCAGAAAACTTTAAGCAACCAGTGATTGTCGAAAATCGACCAGGCGCTGCCGGCAATATCGGGCTTGACTACGTTGCTCGTGCACAGCCTGATGGCTACACGATTGCGATCGCTGATACAGGTCCACTTGCGATCAATACTACGCTCTACCCAAAGCTCACGTATCAGCCACTTAAAGATCTCACTGCGATCGCCTCACTTGTCACGTTTCAATACTTACTCGTGATCAATCCTTCCTTGCCAATCGATTCGGTCAGCCAACTCATTGAGTACG
>CAMCZQ010000008.1 GCA_945887835.1 Bordetella parapertussis
TGACGGGCGGTGATCAAGGTTTGATGGGTGGTATCCCACGCAGGCCTTTTTGGGGTGGCATTAACGTGGCCGACCCCAATACGCTGTACTGGTTTTGTGTTGTCATCGGCGTGGTCAGCCTACTCATCATGCGCTACGTGTTGCAATCCCCGTTTGGCTATACCCTTCGGATGGTGCGCGACAATGCAGATCGCGCGCGCTTCTTAGGGATTGATGTATGGCGCATTCGTCTGTACGCCTTTATTTTGGCAGGTGCCTTTGCCGGTATCGGTGGCTCGCTGATGGCGTTATTTGTCTCGGGGGCCTACCCAGAGTTTAGTTATTGGACAATGTCAGGCGAAGCTGTATTTATGATCATGATGGGTGGCATCAATGTTTTCTTGGGCCCGATCATCGGCGCAGGTTTGTTGAACATCTTTAACGACATCATCACACGCACGACCGAGTATCACGGTTTGGCGTTAGGCGTGATCGTGCTGATCTTTGCACTTGGCTTTAAACGCGGCATCACTGACTTTGTGGGAGAGTTGTATAACGCTCTCACCAAGAAGCGTGTGCAATCATGACTAAAAAATATCTCAGTGTGGTAACTGGGGGGTCGAGTGGCATTGGTGCGGCCTGCGTCAGGCATTTAGCCAAGCGCGGCGACTTAGTGGTTGCGCTCGATCTGCCTGGCACTTGGTCTGAAGCAAAAATGAAAGAACTAGGCGTGCATGCTCATGCCTGCGATGTCACCGACGAACAAGCGGTGCGAGACACGGCCGCCATGATTGAAGCCAAATACGGTCCCATCTCAGCCTTGGTCAACAGCGCTGGGATTTTGCAACGCCGCTTAACGCCCGACAAACTCACCATGACCGAATGGGATCGCGTGGTCGCTGTTGATCAACGTGGCACCTACCTCGCCTGCGCGGTCTTTGGCTCTCGCATGGCTGAGCTAGGGGCTGGGGCGATCGTCAATATCGCCTCGATTACCTCGATGCGGTCGGTTCCTTTGCACGCCTATGCGCCTGCAAAGGCTGCTGTGGCCTCAATGACAGCCTGCCTAGCTGCTGAGTGGGGCCGCGCCGGTGTGCGCGTCAACGCGATTTCGCCTGGCTACGTACTCACCGAGGCCTTGCAAGCCGCAATTGATCGGGGCGACCGTAATCCTGAAGACCTCACGTCACAAGCCGCCATGGGGCGCATGGTCACCCCAGACGAAATTGCAGACTCGGTTGGCTTCTTATTGTCGCCTGCCGCCAAAGCAATCACTGGGATCAATTTGCCGGTTGACGCAGGTTGGCTAGCCGGATCGACCTGGCAAACCTATGGCGGCGTACCACCCGCTCAAACCAACACCTCAGGAGGCCACTAATGCTTAAGATCGAAAACCTCTACAAGGCCTTTGGTGGGGTCGTCGCAACCTCCGATGTATCGATTCACTTTAAGACTGAATCACTCACGGCTGTGATTGGTCCCAATGGCGCTGGCAAAACAACGTTCTTTAATTTAATTTCAGGTGCGCTCAAACCCGACTCGGGTCGCATTTTGTTAGACGGCGAAGACATCGTTGGCATGACGAGCGCCGCGATCGTACATAAGGGAATCGGTCGCGCGTTTCAAGTGGCCAAACTCTTTAAGACCCTCACCGTTGAAGAGTCGCTGCGCGGTGCGTTGATGTCGCCTCTGGGGCGCTCAGCGCAAATGCACGGGCGGTTTCCCTTAGCGCAGACGCGCGATCGGGCCTTTGAAGTGATGGAGCAACTTGGCTTGCATACCAAAGCCCATTTGATTAGCGGCAATTTGTCGCACGGCGATCAAAAGCTATTAGATATGGCCTTGGCACTGGTGTTAAAGCCCAAAGTGCTTTTGCTAGACGAACCCGTTGCTGGCATGGGCCCCGAAGAACGCGAGCAGATGATTGAGACCGTTTACGGCCTCTGGAAAAAAGGTGGGTTAACTGTGGTGCTGATCGAGCATGACATGGAGATCGTCTTCAGAGTCTCGCAACACATCCACGTTTTATCTTATGGCAAGCTCTTGGCTGAGGGTAGCCCAGAGCAAATCCGAAACAACCCGGCTGTCATTGAGGCCTACTTGGGTAAACCCCGCGAGGAGCACGCATGAGCGACCACGTGCTAAAGGTGCAAGACATTGATGTCTTTTATGGCACCAGTCAGGCATTGTTCAAATTATCGTTTGAAGTCAACCGGGGCGAGACCTTGGCCTTGCTCGGGCGAAACGGCGCCGGCAAAAGCACCACCATGAAGACCATCGCTGGCGTGAATCCCACAAAAAAAGGTAGCGTGGAGCTGTACGGCAAGCTCATCACCGGGCGCTCTGCACATTTAATTGCCCGAGCAGGCATTGGCTACGTACCAGAAGACCGTCAGATCTTTCCAGATCTCAGCGTCGACGACAATCTCACCATCGCAATCAAAAAAGGGGCGAAGGGTGAAGACGACTGGAGCCTCGAGCGCGTGTATGACACGCTGCCGCTGCTAGCCCCCCTGAAAGACCGAATGGGCGGACAATTATCTGGGGGCGAGCAACAAATGCTGACCGTCGGCCGCGCCTTGATGGGAAACCCTGATGTCTTGCTGCTTGACGAGCCCAGCGAGGGCTTAGCCCCCCTCATGGTGCAAAAGATCGGTGATTTGATCGCCACCTTGCACAAGCTAGGAAAAACGATTGTCTTGGCCGAGCAAAATCTGCACTTTTGTTTGGGGCTGGCTGACCGAGCCGTGGTGATCGACAAAGGCACGGATGTCTTTTGCGGCACCATCCACGAGCTCAACGACAACGCCGATATCAAGCAACGTTATCTGTCGGTTTAACAGCCTCTCCGGCCGTTAGTTCGGGAAGGATATCAACCACTTAGGGGACTGCTGTGCATCTTTCAAAAATGAACGCCTCACAGGCATTCGACATGACCGGTACCCACTTGTGGATTACAGGGGCTGCTGGCGGCATTGGTAGCGCGACCGCTCGACTGTGCAGCCAGCTGGGTGCGTCACTCGTCTTGACGGATATCGGCCCGGTCGCCAAGCTCGAAGCGCTTGCGCACACGCTCAAAGGCTCAGTCGCCGTCGAAGTCTGCGACGTGACAAAGCGCGACGCGGTTGAAAGTTTAGTGCGTCGACACAAACCATTTACCGCGTTGGCTGACACCGCCGGCATCTGTCCCTTCGAGGACGACTGGTTAGCGCCCGACTGGAACGAAACCGCTTTTATGCGCGTGATGCAGGTCAACGTGTTGGGGCCGATTAATCTTGTGCGCGCGGTGTTGCCCGGCATGATAGCGCGCAAGCACGGGCGTATTGCGCTCTGTGGCTCAATCGCAGGCTGGACCGGCGGGTTACGGGCCGGCCCGCATTACAGCGCCTCCAAGGGCAGCGTTCACGCCTTGGTGCGCTGGTTTGCGCAACGTGCGGCGCCTCACCATGTCTGCATTAACGCGGTCGCGCCTGGCCCTATTGATACGGGCATGACCACCGGTCAAGGCTATAACCGCAGCGAATACCCCATGCACCGCTTAGGCGAGCCCGAAGAGATTGCAGGCATGCTGACTTACCTGTGCTCGCCCGCGGCAAGTTTTGTGTCGGGTGCGATCATGGATGTCAACGGCGGCACACAAATGCGCTAAGTGTGACTCAAGTGTTATTTTGCCCTTGCATAAACGGCGGATTTAAATTAGCATCAAAATGTAGCAAACACTACATTTTTTGTTTAATTGCCTTCATCTACCGCCTGAGAGGTCACCCAATATGTATGACGTTTTTCAAACTGATCGCTTAATCGATCTTTGGTTGACCGAGGATATTGGCTCGTGTGACCTGACCGCGCAACTCATGATCGATGAAGACGCCGTTGGCACGTTTCATATGAATGCCCGCGAGCCGATGTACATCGCCGGTATCGATGTGGCCGCCCGACTCTTCACCCGTTACGATGCCGCGCTGAGCGTCACCAAACTCGCCAAGGACGGCGACAAGGTCGAAAAAGGCACCAGGATTTTGACCGTGTCAGGCCCTGCACGCAGCATTTTGACTGCCGAACGCCCTGCCCTGAATATTTTGCAACGCCTGTGTGGCATCGCCACTGAAACTGCCCGCTACAACGCTGAGATCGCTGGCACAGGTGCGCGCTTAATCGACACACGCAAAACCACACCGGGCCTGCGTATGCTTGAAAAACACGCCGTCGCCTGTGGTGGTGGCCTGAATCATCGTCTGGGGCTCGACAATGGCGTCATGCTCAAAGACAACCACATTGCGGTGGCCGGCAGTATCGGCAAAGCGGTGGCGCGCGCCAAACTCAAGCTCCCGGTTCTGACCAAGATTGAAGTCGAATGCGACCGCTTTGAGCAGGTCGAAGAATCTTTAGCTGCAGGTGCCGATGTCATCATGCTGGATAACATGTCGATTGCTGACATGACCACGGCTGTGAAATATGTTGCCGGCCGCGCAAAAATTGAAGCCTCGGGGGGGATCAGTATCGCCACGATTCGCAATGTGGCGCTGACTGGGGTGGATTACATCTCAACCAGCAAAATCACTCAGGCAGCACCAGCGGTCGATATCGGCTTAGACGAATAAGCAGACGTTCGGTGGCAAGCGGCAGCTTCTTTTTTGTGGTTGGCCCCAGCGGGGCTGGTAAAGATAGCCTGATGGATGGGGCTAGGCAGCAGCTCGCCCCTGATCAATTCATTTTTGCCAAGCGCACCATCACGCGCCCAGCTGACTCGGGGGGTGAAGCCCATCAAGCGTGCACCGAGGCTGAGTTCGTGTTGCTTGAACAGCAGGGTAAATTTTTAATCGCTTGGCAAGCACATAACTTATCGTACGGTCTGCCAAGCACCTTGCTTGATGCCCTCGCTGCCGGGCAACACGTCATTGCCAACGGCTCGCGCGCGATGGTGGCGCAGTTAAGCGCGCGGGTTCCAAATTTGGTCGTCGTTGAAATCGGCGCTCCACCTGAAATCCTGGCGCAGCGCCTCTCACAACGAGGTCGAGAATCTGCAACCGATGTCGCCAAGCGCCTGGCGCGCAAAACTGAGCCCTACCCTGAGGGCACGCAGGTGTTGCGCGTGACCAATGATCAAGCGTCTGCCATCGGTATGAGCCGCTTTCTGGCCGCGCTCTATACGCAGCTTGGGCAAGCGCCTGCGCATCTGGCCTCGTTATACAAAAAAATTGCGGGCTTTGCGCTCACCGAAGGTGAATATCGGCCTTTGCTCGCTGCGATTCATCAAAGGAAATATTCTGGTGCTGAGCTCGAAGCTTTTCTAATCTCTTGCACCCAGCACTTGTCAGACGATGAACTTATCGCGGTCGCACGCTGTCGCAGCGAACTGATGTCGCGGATTTCATGGGGCCGTGACATGGTGGTTGATAAGCACTCGCTTGGCGGCACACCGGGCAGTCGCGTCACCATGATCGTGATTCCGATTGTTGCCGCACACGGCTTGGTGATACCCAAAACGTCGTCTCGTGCCATCACGTCTGCTGCGGGTACCGCCGATGCGATGGAAGTTTTAGCCAAGGTTGATTTGACGCCAGAGCAACTTAAACGGTGCGTGGCTCAGACAAACGCTTGCATTGCCTGGAATGGCAAGCTCAACCACTCAGTGATCGATGACGTGATGAATGCGCTCACCCGCCCATTAGCGCTTGATACACGTCGCTGGTCCGTCGCGTCGATTTTGTCAAAAAAATACTCGGCTGGTGCCACTCACGTTGTGATTGATATTCCGTATTCAGAGGGCGGTAAGGTCAAAACAAAATCAGAGGCTGACACGTTAGCGCAGACTTTTGAAATCGTCGGCGTCGCTCTCGGACTGGTAGTGAAAGCCTTTGCTACGGATGGCCAAGCACCGATCGGACGCGGTATCGGTCCCGCACTCGAGGCGCGCGATGTTTTGCAAGTGCTTGAGGGTCATCCTGATGCTCCAGCGGATCTGCTAGAAAAATCTTTATTCTTTGCCAGCCAGATTTTGGCACTTGACCCAGCGGTAGGCAGCGTTGCGCGGGGCCGTGCCCGCGCACTCGAATTGCTGAACAGTGGCGCTGCAAGCGCCGCCATGCAGGCAATCATTGCTTCTCAAGGTGCGCAACCACCACTCACGTGGGCAGGCGTACTGAAGCACGAAGTGCGTGCCCAACGCAGTGGTCGCGTAAAGAGCATTGATGGTTTTGTGATTTCAGGGCTGGGGCGTTGCGCTGGTGCCCCTGCAGACCAACGCGCCGGCGTTGATCTAGCGTGTGGTTTGGGCGCAACCGTCAAGACGGGCGATCTACTTTATGTCTTGCAGGCGAGTAATCAGGCAAAACTCGCTCAAGCGGTGGCGCTTGCACAAAGTGACTCCGGTTACCGCTTCAGCTAAGACGAAAGCGCAGAGACAACCTGCTGATCCGAAGACGCAGCTCTAGCCGACTGATACGAAAACGCTGACTCAGCAGGCTTATTCGCCAAATCCTTTTGACACGATCACTTCAACCAGATTCGGCACGCCGCTGGCCATCGCGGCCTTCAACACTGCCGATAACTGCGTTGGATCCGTCACGGTTTGCGACAACATCCCCATGTTTTTAGCCAGGCCCGCAAAATCAATCGGCGGATCATTCATATCCATCGCAACGAAAGCATCTGTGCCACGCATCGCAAGCAACCGCTCTTTAATAATGCGATAGCTGCGATTATTAATGATGACGTAAGTGATAGGCAAACGGAGGTGAGCCGCTGTCCAGAGCGACTGGATACTGTACATGGCGCTGCCGTCGCCAATGGTGGCCACAATCGGGCGGCCAGGTTGCGCCAGGCTCACACCTACTGCACCGGCCATGCCAAACCCCAAGCCACCGCTGGCGAGGCCGTAATACGCTTTGGGATGATCCATTGGTAGCATCGCAGCAATCGCTGGCGAAGCCGTCAGGGTCTCATCCACCACAATTGCATCTTTGGGCAAGACATCCACTAATTGACTCACCAAATAGCGTTGGTCAATGGGATTAGATTGTGCTGCGGCAGAAAACTCTGCGCGGGCTTTGTCGCGCTTTGCTGACCAATTGTTAGCACTCAGGGCTTGAATGCGAGCGCTTGCCGCCTGCGCGTATTCAGCGCTGCGTGCTGCACGCAAGACAGGCAACAGCGCCAAGAGCGTTTCTTTCACATCCGCACGCACCGCAGTTTCAGTTGAATAGTTTTTGCCCAATTCCCACTCGCGCTCGGTGATGTGCATCACCGGCATTTCAGGCGGCAAGGGCTCAACCGTGCTCAGCGGCGACATGCGCAGCAGATCGGCACCGAGGCACAGCAAGAAGTCGTACTGTTCAAGAATCGAGCGCACTTTTTTCTGGTTGCGCGACAAGTCGCCCATACAGGTTGGGTGCGAGGTTGGGTAGCGTGCGTTATAGCCAACAGACTCTTGATACACCGCAGCGCCTAGCAACTCGGCCAACTCGCAAGCCTCGTTAAAAATACCAGCGTTTGCAATTTCACGGCCCGCCACAATCACAGGATTTTTTGCGGCCAACAGACGTTGCGCCAAGGCGTTTAACGAGACATCGCCAGGCCGAACCGCAGCATCGATTACCGTTGGAAAGCCAAATTCAATTTCTGCTTCTTCATCGAGCACCGAGCCTGGCAAACTAATAAAGACTGGGCCCATCGGTGGCGTACGAGCAATCTTTGCGGCGCGACGAACAATGCGCGGCAAGTCTTCAAGCCGAGTCACTTCAAAGGCCCACTTCACCAAAGGCGCCACCATCGGCACCAAGGGTTCGTACAATAAAGGCTCTTGCAAGCCATAGCCCACTTCATACTGACCCGCCGTGATGATGATAGGCGAACCCGAGAACTTCGCCGAATAGATCGCCCCCATCGCGTGCCCTAAGCCAGGCGCACAATGCAAGTTACAGGCGACAAGTTTGTTTGATGCACGCGCAAACCCATCTGCCATCCCAACCACAATCGACTCTTGCAGCCCCAACACATACTTCAACTCAGGAAACTGCGGCACGGCCTCCATGATGGCAAGCTCGGTTGTGCCGGGGTTGCCAAACATGTGAGTCACGCCCTCATCGAGCAACAATTTGATGAAGGCCTGACGGCCAGTAATTTTTTGCATGGCCATGAATCAATCTCTGTATGTGTCGAGTAAAAACTTAACTGCGGCGGGTGCTGAATGAACTTATGGCTTTAAACGACCCGTTTGGATATAAAAATCGCGTTCTCTCATCGCAGCAGCCTGAATGTCCGCCGCAACATTGGTCGACTTGGCTAAATTAGCATCCGTATAGGCCCCTAAGCGGGTGAACTCAGCCATTAACTCAGGATTTTTCAAGGCGGTTTGCATCATGGCGGACAAGTAGGCCTTGCGGTCGGCGGGGGTGCCTTTAGGGACCACCGCAAAACGCATGATGTTCCATACAAACTGCTTCGCACCAAAGATTTCATTGAAAGTCGGAACGTCTTTCATATTGAAGACACGCTCCGCGCTTGCAACCGCGATAGGTACCAATTGCTTGGCCTGCAAGAAGCTTTCAAATTCGCCGTAAAAGCCTTGCGCAACATCAACATTGCCGCCAATCAACGCGACGATGCCGGGCTTACCGCCTTGAAATGGTACGCGTAAAAATTTTGCCCCTGTCTGTGCTTCGAGCTGATCCAAGAGGTATTCCCACATCGATCCAGGTACCACCGCTGCGCGCACAGTCCCAGGTTTATCTTTTGCAGCCTGAAGGATTTCTTTGGCGGTCTTCCCTTTAAAAGGCCCCTCTGTGGCAGCCACCCAAGCTAGAGCGTCGCTATTAATGTAGGCAATTGACTCAACATCGGCGAGCGACCATTTGCCTGGCGCACGCAAAATAGCATCGCCCCAGAAATTACTCGCTAAGATCCCGACCGTATAACCGTCAGGCTTTGCTTGGGTTGCTAGGTACGCGTGCCCAACCATCCCGGCACCACCCGCACGGTTATTGACCAAGACTTTATCGCCACTCGCTTTTTCAACAAACTTTGCCAAAATACGTGCCGTCAAATCCATGCCACCGCCAGCCGGATACACAACGGTGTATTCGATGGGCTGATCAGGAAATCCTTTGGGCTTGAGCTTTGCCAGCGCAGGATCAGTTTGCGCGAAGGCCGCAAAGCTAAGCGCTGCCAATAAGCTTGCGAGAACTGTTGAGATTGTTTTCATTTATAAGTCTCCAGTGGGTTGTATCGACTTGCGTTTCAAAAATACCAAGGCTGCCAAAATTAAGCTGCCGACAAGCAAGGCCGCGGCAATTGGCCGTTGCCCAAAAATCATGAGCCCATCTGGCGACATTACCATTGACTGTCGTAACGATTGTTCGAGCATTGGCGCCAGTACAAAAGCGATCAAAAATGGCGAAAACTCGTATTGCAACTTACGCAATATATAGCCTGTCACGCCAAAGCCAATCATCACCCATAGATCAAAAATGTTTTTATTCGCGCTATAGGTGCCCACAATCGACAACAACAGTATCAGCGGAAACAGTACCCGATAGGGGATGCGCAAACACTGTACCCATAAACCTACCAGCGGTAAGTTCAACAATAATAAGAACACATTACCCACGTACATACTGGCGACAACACCCCAAAACAAATCAGGGCGTTGAGTAATAAACATAGGGCCCGGCTGCACGCCTTGCATCACCAACGCGCCTAGTAATAAGGCTGTGACGGCATTGCCGGGGATGCCAAGCGTAAATAAAGGAATCATCCCGCCCGACACGGCAGCGTTGTTGGCCGCTTCGGGGCCTGCCACGCCTTCGATCGCTCCTTTTCCAAAACGCTCAGGGTCTTTCGCTACGCGGCGCTCGAGCGTGTATGACACAAACGAGGCCGTCACCGGCCCACCGCCTGGCACGAGCCCCAGAAAGAACCCTAAAAAACTGCCGCGCATCATGGGCTTCCACGAAGCCCTCCAGTCGGCAAAAGTGGGCCAAAGACCCTTAATTTTTTCAGCGAGCACCTGGTTTTTTATAATCGTTTCGCAGTTCATCAGGATTTCAGACACGCCGTATAAACCAATCACGACCGACAAAATCTCAATGCCTGCAGACAGGTTGACCGTGCCCAAGGTAAAGCGATCTTGCCCGTTCACAATATCGATGCCAACAATCGCGGCCAAGAACCCTAGCGCAATCATCAGCACGCCTTTGATCGTTGAGCCGCCAATCATATAAAGCGTACACACCAAGCCCAACACCATCAGCGCAAAATTTTCAGGTGGGCCAAATTTAAGTGCGAAGGACGCCAGCAAGGGCGAAAAAAATGTCAGTGCCACCAACGATAAGGTTCCGGCCACAAAGGAGCTAATCGCGGCCATCCCCAGCGCCGCCCCCGCACGACCTTGCTTAGCCATGGCGTGCCCGTCTAACGCCGTCACGACAGACGCCGCCTCGCCCGGGATGTTCACCAAAATCGAGGTGGTCGAGCCACCGTACATGGCACCATAAAAAATGGCGGCAAGCATGCCAAGCCCTGCCACGGCAGACAGCTGAAACGTCACGGGTAGCAACAAGGCCAGTGCGGCGAGTGGGCCAATTCCAGGCAAGACGCCAACAAGTGTGCCAACAATGCTGCCCAGCAGACAAAAATAAAGATTTTCGGCAGTAAACAACACCGAAAACCCCATCAGCAAGCCGTTGATTGCGTCCATCACCATCCCCAAGGGCCGCGCGGCAAATTCATGCCTAGCAAACGCCCAAACACCAGCATGACCACTGCTACCGAAACCACGGTAATGATCAACGACTCAAGCAAACGCGAGCGCTCAACCGTTTGTAATAAGACGAAGGTGGTTAAAGAACTTGCCACGGCAAAACCCAGATAAGGCAAGGTGGCCGCCATCGCAAGCAAGCCTGCGACAACGCCTAAAATACGACCCAAGGCAGCAGCGCGCGGCCAAGCGGGGTTGGGTGCCGCCTCTTTTGAACCTTTGAAGATCAGACCCACACCACAGGCGGTGATGATGGCGCCACAGATAAACGGAAACAAACCGCTCTCGGGCCCAAACTTACCCGTCAAACCCATCGACCACGCGTTCACCATGGTCGCCAGACCCAGCAGGCACCAAAGCACATTTAAGATGCGTTCAAACATCAGCGGCACCACCGAACATCTTGTCCCCACGTTTTTTTGTGATGCCAGCTTTTTGTGCGCTGGCTTGTACGACGCAAACAGTGCCTGCTCTCATCGCTGCCAAGTTCTAGCAGCGTCGGTTTACAGGCCCGCCAACTTCTGAAACGTTGCGCCATCTAGGCCGAGTTTACTGCAAGCGGCAATCATTTCTTGCCACGTAGTGTCATCCACCGGCACACCGCTAACCAAGCGCTTAGCGCGTGTCAGACGCTCAGGTTCGCCAGCCACCCGCACGCCTTCAGTGCCAGCCTGCGCGGGCGAGGCCTTGACCCATTCAATAAAGGCTTTCATTTCGTGCTCAAACATTGAGCCATCTGACAGTTTTTTAGGGTCAAAAATAATCGTCAACATCCCATTGAGCGCGCGGCGCCTGCCGTCACCTTGCGTATGGGTTGTCATCCCACCAGCAAGCGCGCCACCGAGCAACTCGCAAATGAGTGCCAAACCAAAACCTTTGTGTTCGCCAAACGTACGCAAAGCGCCTGAAGGAGGTTTGACCACATAGGCCGGATCGGTGGTCGGATTACCTTTATCATCAATCAACATACCCGCGGGCAACTGCTCACCTTTGTTGTAGGCCACACGCGCCTTACCCTGCGCAATCACGCTGGTCGCAAAGTCGAGCAGCACGGGGGGTTGACCCGCAACTGGGATCCCCACACAAAAAGGGTTAGTCCCAAAGCGTGCATCGGCGCCATTCCAAGGCGCGACTTTTGGAGGCGAAATCACATTCACAAAGTGAATTGAGATCAGATTTTCGGCAACGGCCATCTCGGCCCAAGCACCAATCCGGCACAAATGATGCGAATTACCCAAGGCCACAATACAGCTGCCATGTTGTTTGGCGCGCGTAATGCCCAGTTCCATCGCTTCGTGGCCAATGACCTGACCAAAACCAGCCTGTCCGTCTATGCTCACCATCGCGCCACCGTCCATCTGGGTCACGATGTGCACGTTAGGTTTTAAGCTCCCCTCAAGATACGACTCAGCGTAGCGCGGCAACATGCCAACGCCGTGCGAGTCGTGGCCAGTTAGGTTTGCTTGCACCAGATTTTCGGTCACCATTTCGATTTCTTTGGGTTCGCTGCCGAAACCCTTTACCAAATACCGCACGGCCTCGCGCAGACGGTCAACGGGGATAAGATGGATTTGGATCATGATGGTTTCCTTTGGTGTGAAGTCGCGCTTACTGCGATTGTTATTCAATGAAGCGCCTGAGATGCTCAGGCTCTGCTTAGCTCAATCATAACCAAGTCTTTGAACAACGTTGTGCTAAGTTTAGGCTGACTGACGGTGGGAGAGAGCCAATATCATCCGTTTCGGGATCAAGCGAGTGTTTTAAAAATCACCTTAGCACTTTCTATCGCTTCGAGCGCCGCAGCCTGAGTGACTTCAGAATCCAATCGATAATCAGCCGTCGCGCGCTCTGACTTAAGCTCTCTGAGCTGATAAGCCGCGCCCGTCCAGCGCGGAGTCTTCGCCATTAACATTTTTGCGATGAGTTGTTCGTGCGAACCGCCCGCACCCTTAACAATCAATGCGTTAATGAGTGGCAGCTCGTTTTGAACGGCTACGCTGCCGTAATGATAGGCAGAATAGTACGCCCGACTGACAGCAGCGCGAAGCAGCGGTTCGGCGGATTCTGCCGCCAAGCCCTCGGCCGCGCTCAAAAGCTCTTGCGGGCTAGACGGCATAGGCCGTTTCTCTTGGCGGGGTAACGCCAAAGGTAATTAAATCGCCTAGATCATCATCGTACTGGCCAACGATCGCATCGGCGATGCACCCTCGCAAGTGCCCACGTTGTTGGATGGTACCCGCAACCACAAAGCGTAAGGATGCAGTCGTGTCCCACTCGTCTAAAACAAATTCGCTTGTCAGCGGAGTGAACCCCTGCTGATGAACGACGCCTAAGGCGGTATCGAAGCGCTCGGCAATATGCGCTGAGCTGACTTTGCGTTTCTTGGCTTTCTCTGCAAAGCTCGCCGAAAAATCAAGCCGCGCAAACTCTGCGAGGCCTTCAAGTCGGTTCAAGGCTTGTAGTTGCCCACGCACGGCGTGAACTGAGATGAAATCGCCGAGGGCGGCAAAACCATACGCTAATTCATTCAAGACTAAGACATCATCGGGATAGGTCTTAAACAAAAACTGCGTCAGCTCGCGCAACCTTGCGAACGAGGGTGCCTGACTGAGATCGATGGCATAAGTTTGATTGGTTACAGCGGGGGTAAACAAAAGGGGCGTACGAATAATTGTGCTCATGACAATTATTTTAGTCGATCAATTCGCATGGCGTACAGCCAAGTGCGCTCAATTGTCACCCTTGGAAACCACTCAGTTTTTTGCGCTTATGCCGCAATCTTAAACGGCAAACCCAACTCAATCGGCAGCACTGGATCACGCGACCACTCGTTCCAGGATCCAAAGTCCATACGAACATTATTGAACCCAGTTTCGTTTTGCTACTTCAGCATCTCGGGTGAAACGAGGCGTGGTAAGAACAGCACGATATCCGGAAAGAGAATAATCGCAAGCAACACCACTAACATCGGAATCAACATAATCATGGTGTCTTTGAGTGCAAAACTCAAAGGCACCTTGGCGACCGCGCATGAGATCATTAAACACATCCCATAAGGCGGCGTGATTAGGCCAAAAGCCAGTGAGACAATCCCGACAATCGCAAAATGAACCGGGTGCATCCCGACCGACTCAGCAAGTGGCTGCAGCGTCGTACCCACAATAATAATGGCTGGGATCGCATCCAAAAAACAGCCCACAATCAAAAATGCGACAGCGATCAACAACCCCACGCCAATGACCCCCAAGCCCCACGTTTGTACGTTCGAGAGCAGGGCTTTAGGGATTTGGTAATAGGCTAACAGCCAACCAAAAACTGAGGCCGTCCCCACACAGAACAGAGCGACTGAACTCAGCTTGCCAGTGTCGATCAGCGCTGCGATAAAGGTTTTCCAGTTCATCTCGCGATAAAACAGCATAGATAAAACCGCTGCATATAACACCGCGACAGCAGCCGATTCAGTCGCGGTGAACAAGCCCATTAAAATACCGCCAACGATAATGACCGGCGTGAGCATCGCAGGGATAGACATCAAGGCAGCTTTATAAATTTCAGTTAAGTTAGAGCGCGGATACACGGGATAGTTACGCTTTTTAGCGTAAGCATGTACGGTCGCCATTTGCGCTAAGCCAATCAGCAGGCCAGGCACAATCCCAGCTAAATACATCGCACCAATTGAGGTCGAGATAACTCCGCCCCACACCACCATCAAAATCGAAGGTGGGATAATCACCGCTAGCACAGCAGACACTGCCGTAATCGCAATCGAGAACGACAGGTCGTAGCCTTCTTTGACTTGCGCCTCGATAAAGAGCTTGCCCTGACTGGCGGCATCAGCGGTCGACGAGCCCGAAATGCCTGCGAAAAATACCGACAAAATCACATTGATTTGCGCTAAGCCGCCCGGGAAATGCCCTACCAACGCGCGAGACAAACGCATCAACCGCTCTGTGATTCCACCACTATTCATCAGGTTGGCGGTCAACAGAAAAAAGGGTACCGCCAATAAAATAAACGAGTTGTAGGACTTGAACATTTCGTTGAACAAGACCATGGGCGATAGCCGCGGTTCAAAAATCAACACTGGCAAGCACGCAAGACCTAAAGAAAAGGCGACAGGTATGCGAATGGCCAGCAATAAAAAGAAACTCCCAAACAAAACAAGTGCGGCCATCGAGGGCGTCAGCAACGAAGACGTCATATCACTGATCCCTGGTTGGCACTTTCGCTAGCGTCGCTTGAGCTCAGCATATGATCAACGATGAACACTATCCAAAGAAAGCCGCAAATCGGCCAGGCGATAAAAAGCCACCACATCGGCATATCTGCCAGCTCAGAGGTCTGGTTCCAGCCAAACTGGGTGAATTCGATTCCCCAATAAACGATCACCCCCGAGAAAATCAACATCGCGGTTTGACTGATTCGCAACAGGATATGGGTCGCGCGGGGTGATAATTTAGGCAAAAAATCAACGTCAAAGTGAAGCCTTTCACGCACACCTAGCGTCGCCCCAAGCATAATGAGCCAGACAAAAAAGAAACGACTCATTTCTTCTGTCCACATATAACGCGGGATGATCTCGGTAAAGCGCGAAAAAATTTGCAAACTGACCGGTACGATCAAAAGCAACAGCGTTGCCCCCAATAAAAAATGGAGCAAACGGTCGATTAAGCTAAGGATTTTTTGCATGAAACACTCGGAGATTAAAAAAAGCGGGCTGCACCGGGCCGCCCGCTTTAGTGAGAACTGATTTATTTCAAATCATTTATTTCAAACTATTAATCTTGGCGTAAATCGCATCAGCGCCCACTTCTTTAGCATAGGCTGCCATGACAGGATCAACGAGCTTTTGCATCTCGGCACGCTGCGCAAAAGGCACTTGCTTGAGCTTGCCTTCTTTGGCGTATTTATCAAGCTTGCCTTGATCTTCTGAGGACTCAATTTCGCGGCCGTAGGCGCCTGCCTCTTTACCCGCTTTGATAATCGCAGCTTGTAAATCTGGCGGAAGCTTTTTGAGCGTCTTGACCGAGAAACATAAAGGCCGAATCGTAATCGCGTGACGCGTCATCAAGATATTGGGGGCGACCTCATAGAACTTCATGGCTTCGACACCAGCGGCCTCGTTTTCGCCCGCGTTGATCACGCCATTCTGGATCGCGTTGTACACCTCGTTATAGGCGATCACCGTGGGTGTCATCCCCACAGAGGTAAAGGTACGACTCCAGATTGGGGCGCCCTGCACCCGCACTTTCAAATTTTTGAGGTCAGCTAAATTACCTGCGGGCTTATTAGAAAAAATGTTTCGAACCCCACCGCCCGCATAACCAATCAGACGAACCTCGGCTTTTTGCTCGACTTCATCGGCAATTGGTTTGAGTATGTCTTGATCAAGCACTTTATTCCAGTGCGCCAGATCACTAAACAAAAACGGCGCATCGATAAAAGGCGCTGCCTTTGAGAAGGTAGACATGTGGGCGGGCGAGACAATCGCATAGTCAACCGCCTTGCCTTGATTCATATACGCAAAGTAGTCTTTCTCAAGCCCGAGTTCGCTGTTTTTATGCAGAACAAAATTAATAGGTTTGCCGTAGTATTTTTTGACAAGCTCTTCGAAGCGCACCATGGTTTTAGTAAACGCGTGGTCATCCCCAAATTGAGACGCACCGTGCAGCGTAATCGGCGCTTGTTGCGCCTGAGCCGTTAAACCGAGTAGTGAAGTAAAGATGACACCGAGCAAAGGCTTCCAGACTTTCATGTACGTCTCCGGTTGGGTTTGTAGTTACGCCGCGTTTTTATTGATGATTCAGTGTAGGGGAATCAAGCAATAAAACATCTTGGGGTTAACCATGTGTGCGTAAGCTGCGAGCAAGTTTTGAGGCGTCTGCTCCCAACTTTTTGAAGACTTGCCCGCTACAAAAGGAACCAGAGCGCGAAAACTAGCCTGCCGCTTGAATCTTGTCTTGCGTCTTGGTATCAAAGTCGCTGGCATCATGACGCTCACGCAGCTGCTCTGAAGGCTCGCCCTGCATGCGGTTAACCATGCGACCACGCTTAACAGCGGGCCGACTGTAAATGGTCTCGGCCCAGCGTTGAACGTGTTTGTAGTCTTGCACGCTCAAAAATTCGGCCGCTGTGCCATACAGCCAACCCTTTACAAGCCCGCCGTACCACGGAAACACCGCAATATCGGCGATCGTATATTGGTCGCCGCCAAGGTATTCGCTGACAGCCAAGCGACGTTCAAGCACATCAAGCTGCCGTTTGGTTTCCATCGAAAAACGATCAATTGCGTACTCAAACTTAGCCGGCGCGTAAGCGTAGAAGTGTCCAAACCCACCGCCCAAATACGGTGCACTGCCCATTTGCCAGAACAGCCAGTTCAACGTCTCGGTGCGTGCTGGGCCGTCTTTAGGCAGAAAGGCTTGAAATTTTTCAGCCAGGTAAAGCAAGATCGCGCCAGATTCAAACACACGCACTGGTTGTGTACCGCTGCGATCAAACAGCGCCGGGATTTTTGAGTTTGGATTAACGTCAACAAACCCCGAACCGAACTGATCGCCGTCACGGATGTTGATCAACCACGCGTCGTATTCAGCGCCCTTATGCCCAAGCGCCAGCAACTCTTCAAGCAAGATCGTGACCTTGACGCCATTGGGTGTGCCTAACGAATAGAGTTGCAAAGGGTGCTTGCCAATTGGCAGTGTTTTATCGTGCGTGGGCCCGGCGATCGGACGATTGATGCTCGCAAAAGCGCCGCCACTGGGCTGATCCCAAGTCCAGACTTTTGGGGGAACGTAATCTTTAGAATCTGTCATGGTGTTTGTCTCTTTTTTTGTGGCGGGGGCACAGTGCCGCGGAAGCGATTGCAAACAGATAGATTAACCGCTATCCCAATGCTGTCAAACCCCAGCTAAACGCTCGACCTTAGAAACATCCTGCTCCGGCTGGACATTAACTTTATGCGTAGGGAGGGTTTGCTTGCCCGCACGGGCATCGGACAGCGCATCAAAGCCTTCAGTCAATTCGGTAAACAAATCACGCTTTTTCATCTTTACCCATTAAGTTATGCTTTCAATATACCGATAAATGGACGGGAGTTACAGCGTTACTGTTGACAATAAATACTATTGTGCCATCGAGCCAACGGCAACGGACGCCCCTCCCTCCTGGATAATTTACACATTGATACAGACTCGCCCGACACTTTGACCCACAATGCAGCCCTTGTCATTTGGAACGAAAAAATGTCACTGAAGAAATCCTTGCACAATCATTCACTGAAATTAAACGAACTATCACCGTCTACGCTTAACCCAGAGATGCAATGGCTCAGAGATCAACTTCTTGAAGGTGCTGCCTCAGAGCCAGGCGAACATTTCAGCAAAGAATACTTTCGTAAATTGATCAACCGTCGCAAGCAGTAGGGAGATCACTCTTGCTGACAATCGTCCTTTGAAAAAGGGCCCAAATCGCTAGCCCTTGCTCAAAAAAACAAGGGGCTCCGAAGAGCCCGTATGCCTAACAGTCGAAACCATCAGGCGGTAGTTTAATTAGCGCGTTTTTAAACGTTGAACAAAAAATTCATCACATCCCCATCTTGTACGACATACTCTTTACCTTCAGCGCGCATCTTACCGGCTTCTTTGGCGCCTTGCTCGCCTTTGAAGGTAATGAAATCTTCATAGGCAATCGTTTGCGCGCGAATAAAGCCACGCTCAAAATCCGTGTGAATCACGCCGGCGGCTTGTGGGCCGGTAGCGCCGATGGGGACTGTCCAAGCACGTACTTCTTTCACGCCTGCGGTGAAATACGTTTGCAAGCCTAACAAGGTGAAAGCGCCGCGAATCAGGCGGTTTAAGCCTGGCTCTTGCATGCCCATGTCTTCAAGAAACACGGCCTTATCTTCGTCCGGGAGTTCTGCAATTTCGGATTCGATCGATGCGCAAATCGCCACGACTGGTGCATTGCGGGCGGCGGCGTACTCAGTCAAGCGATCGAGCATCGGGTTATCTTTAAAGCCGTGATCACTCACGTTGCCGACGTACATGGCGGGTTTGGCGGTGATAAAGCAGAAAGGCGCAATCAAGGCCATGTCTTCGTCTGACAAGCCAAGCGCACGAATCGGTTGAGCGTCGTCCAATTGTTTGATCACAACTTCAAGAATCGCGACAACTTTTTGTGCGTCTTTATCGCCCGAGCGAGCGGTTTTTTGATGGCGATGCAAAGCTTTTTCAGCGGTTTGCATGTCGGCCAAGGCAAGCTCGGTTTCAATCACTTGGATATCAGAAATCGGATCGACACGGCCCGCGACGTGGATGACGTTATCGTCTTCAAAGCAACGCACCACGTTAATGATGGCATTGGTTTCGCGGATGTGTGACAAGAACTGATTGCCCAGACCTTCACCTTGGCTGGCGCCAGCCACCAAGCCTGCGATATCCACAAATTCAACCGTGGCGTGCAAGATGCGCTCGGGGTTGACGATTTTGGCGAGCTTGCCCAAACGCGCGTCAGGCACCTCGACCACGCCCACGTTGGGCTCGATCGTGCAAAACGGATAGTTTTCGGCGGCGATACCGGCCTTGGTAAGGGCATTAAAAAGGGTTGATTTGCCGACGTTGGGCAAACCAACGATGCCACATTGCAGAGCCATGAGAATCCCGAAAATCTAGTAAGTGAAGACTGCTTATAGAATGAGAGTTTAACCGCTGTCACCAAGGGTGCTGTCGGCATAGCCACCTCTGCCATGTTTATCACTGCCAAAGTTCTGCGCCAACGGATTCTTTTGCTCGTTTACACATGACTTTCGCTTGTTTGCCCATGACTTTCGCTCACTCTTTCTGATGAAATTACCTGACCTTTTAGCCCAGCCGAACGGCTCGCTGCCCACACTTCTTAGCGCCGTGGCGCAACTCCGCCCAGAGCATCCAGCGCTGATCCTAAATGGGGTCACGCTGAACTATCGCGAGTTTGATCACTTGGTGTCGCGCGCAGCCTCAAGCCTGCAGCGTGATGGCATGCAGCCTGGGGATGTCATTGCGGCCTGCGCAGGTACCTCGCTTGAGTACGTTGCCTTGTATTTTGGCGTGCTGCGGGCAGGCGGCGTGATGACGCCTTTGCCGCCTTCGGCGACCGCTCAAAATCTGACCGGAATGCTGGCAAACTCTGAGGCGCGGTGGCTGTTTTTAGATCAGCCTGTCGCCCAGGCCTGGAGTCTTGAAGGTTTTGTGCCCGCGGCCAAGGCCGGCGAGGCGCCCGTTGCCCTCAAAAAGGTCTGGTTTGATTTGACAACAGGCCCCAACAGTTGGCCGCAGTGGTTAGGCACGCAGGCTAATCCTAAGCCTGTCGCCAACGACCCCGATCGGGCTTTCAATCTGATTTACTCGTCGGGCACGACGGGTGTGCCCAAAGGCATCGTGCAGCCGTGTTCAATGCGCTGGTCGCAAACCCAGCGCGCTGCAGCTAGCGGCATCGGCTTTGCGTCGGTTTTGCTGCTGTCTACCCCGCTTTACTCAAACACAACGCTGGTACCTCTTTTGCCGGGCTTGGCACTTGGTGCCACGGCTGTTCTGATGAGCAAGTTCGACACGCGTCAGTATCTTGCTTTGGCCACGCGCCATCGCGCCACGCACACCGTGATGGTACCGGTGCAGTATCAGCGTTTGCTGGATGACCCGACCTTTGATGCGCATGATTTATCTTCACTGCGCATCAAAGGCTCAACCAGCGCGCCCTTTAGTGCCGCGCTTAAGGCCGAGGTCTTGCAGCGTTGGCCAGGCGAACTCAATGATGTGTATGGCATGACCGAAGGCGGTGTGCGCTGCGAACTCAAAGCGCATCTGCACCCCAACAAACTCCACACGATTGGCCAGCCGTCAGCTGGACATGATCTGCGACTGATTGATGACAACGGGGTCGAAGTGCCTGCAGGCCATACAGGCGAAATCGTGGGTAGTGCTTCTGCCATGATGAAGGGCTATCACGGCCTACCTGAAAAAACCCGCGAAATTGAATGGTTTGATTCAACCGGCAAACGCTTTATCCGCACGGGTGACATCGGCCGCTTTGACGAAGACGGCTTTGTGATTTTGTCAGACCGCAAAAAAGATATGGTGATTTCGGGTGGCTTCAATATTTATCCAAGTGACCTTGAAGCAGAGCTTGAACAGCACCCTGAGGTAGCCGAGGCTGCCGTAGTTGGCGTGCCCTCACGTGCCTGGGGCGAAACGCCTATTGGTTACGTTGTCTTGCGCCCCAACGCAAACATTACCAAAGAGGCGCTACTGGGGTGGGTCAATGGGCGTTTAGGCAAAACGCAGCGCTTGGCAGACCTACTGTTTATTGCCGATCTGCCTCGCAACGAAATTGGCAAAACGCTGAAGCGGCAATTGCGCGAACAGTATGTAGCAGAGCAGCAATTACCAACGATCTAGCGTTGGTCGATTTACAAATTTGAGTCACCCAACAGCTGCAAGGCCAACCAGGCCACGCTCAAAGGCCCCGCATTAAAAATACCATGCAACAGCATGGTGGCGCCGATGCCGCGTTGCACGCGGATCCAACTCAATACCAACCCCGTCACCCATTGTGGTGCAACCAACACCACCATCATCCACCAGGCCATTTCGTCAAAGACAAAATTTTTGATATGAAGCGCAGCAAACGCCAAGACCGATAGATGCAAGACCCACGGAAACGCCGCGCGATAGCGGCGCAACCATTGATAACCGGTAGCGCTGGGCGTATGCGTGCGCGCGCTTAGCCACCAGACGGTCAACACCGCCAATACCAACAAGCTACTCGCCCACCACGCTACGCCATTGAGCAAAACAAACACCATCAAGGGCACCAGCCCAAGCGCCATCGCAGGCCGGCGCAAGCCAAACCGAAACAGCATTTCTTCGACAATGGGCGCCCATAAAATGGCCTGCAACCAAGGTAAGTTATGCACGCTGATGCGATGAGCCGCACCACTGAGTTCAAACACAACCAACACGAGCGGACCCAGCACCAAGATGTTGAGCACCCAAAGTGCTGCCGCCCAGGCCAGCAAGCGAGGCAAGCGAATATTGGGCCACCAATCAGCCAACCAGCCCGTGACCGCCAAGCTACGCGGCACCCGCCTAGCAAGACTTGGCCGCCGTACAAACAGCAAAAACTGCTTAAAGTCGTCGCGAAACCGCTGCGCCGTCATGCAGGGTTGTCGCGATGCAATTGTCCCGTGGCTTTAGAAAACTCGCCAGATAAAAAAAATGGAATCACCGCACGGCAACGGGTCACGCAATCATCGATGGCAGTTTGATCTTCGCGGCGCGGCGCATGCAATACAAAATCTGCCACCTCTTGCACTAAAGACGAAGTGCGAGGGTGCCCGATGCCAAGGCGCAATCGCCAAAAATTTGCGCTACCCAACACCGTTTCAATATCGCGCAAGCCATTATGACCGGCGTGGCCACCACCTTGCTTGACCTTCACCTGACCGGGCATCAAATCGAGCTCATCGTGCAGCACCAAGATGTTTTCTGGGACGAGCTTATAAAAACGTGCTAACGAGCCTACGCACTGCCCTGACTTGTTCATAAACGTTTGCGGCTTGGCTAAAAACACCTGGTCGTTGGCAACACGGGTTTTTGCCACCAGGCCAAAGAATGTTTTTTCGTGCACGAAGTTTGTTTTCAAATCGCTTGCGATGTCATCCACCAACCAAAAGCCAGCGTTATGACGTGTTTTTGCGTATTCGTTACCTGGGTTACCCAGGCCAACAATCAATTTAATGGGTATCGACATGTTTGCATTAGAAAGCAAAACCCCCACCGGCGCAAAGCTTGGATGGGGGTTTTGTTAAAGATAACTGACAAGACAGGCTCTTGGCAGAACCTAAACACGACTCGCTTAAGCGGCTGGGGTAGCACCTGCGGCTGGCGCAGCACCTGCAGCTGGCTTGTCATCCTCTGCGTCATCGGCTGGGCCACCTTTAACTAAGGCTGTTGCCAACACGGGGTTGGCATCGCCACGGTGCGCAAGATACGTCACGCCCTGAGGTAGTGTAATGTCAGCCAAATGAATTGACGCACCCGCCACCAAGTTGGTGAGGTCCACTTCAATAAATTGAGGCAAATCAGCTGGCAGACAAGTCACTTCGATCTCGGTGAACAGATGCGAAATGATGGCTGCACTCATTTTGACGGCGGGCGAAGTCTCGGCATTGGTAAAGTGCAATGGCACTTTAGTGTGCAGTTTTTGATTCGCATCAATGCGCTGAAAATCGATGTGCATGACGATTTGTTTGTAGGGATGCCACTGCACTGAACGCAGCAACACTTGTTGGCTTTTGCCCTCAAGCTGCATGTCAAGAATGGATGAGTGAAATAACTCTTTACGCAAGGCGTGGTAAATCTCGTTGTGATCGAGTTCGATATTAGCGGGCTGCTCTTTGCCACCGTAAACGATGGCTGGGACACGGCTCGCACGGCGCAGGCGGCGGCTCGCACTCGTTCCCTGTACGCTGCGTGGGGTTGCATTAAATTGCATGAAATACTCCAAAGTGGGTGTCAGACACCCGGTTAATGCACTGCTCGACACCGAGCAGTGATGTTGCAGACCACCGCGACCAGTCGCCTGCAAATTTTTTAAGCCAGCCTAAGCTGGCCTTCCCTCAATCGATAAACAACGAACTAACAGACTCGGCATTTGAAATACGTAGGATGGTTTCACCTAAAAGCGCCGCACACGAAAGCTGGCGGACTTTGCTGCAAGCCCGCGCTTCGTCAGACAGTGGAATGGTATCGGTGACAACAAGCTCAGTGAGTTCAGACGCTTGGATTCGCTCGATCGCACCGCCCGACAACACAGCATGCGTACAGTAGGCATACACGCTGCCCGCACCACGCTCTTTAAGCGCTTGCGCCGCTTTGCAAAGCGTACCAGCGGTGTCGACCATGTCGTCCATAATTAAACAGGTGCGCCCATCCACCTCGCCGATAATATTCATCACTTCAGAGACGTTAGCCTTGGGCCGGCGCTTATCGATGATGGCCAGATCGGCTTCAAGCTGCTTGGCCAACGCGCGTGCGCGCACAACGCCGCCAATGTCGGGCGAAACAACAACCAGATTTGACAGATTACGGCGCCAGATATCACCTAGCAAAATTGGGCCGGCATAAATGTTATCGACCGGAATATCAAAAAAACCTTGAATCTGGTCTGCGTGAAGATCCATGGTTAACACGCGATTGACGCCCGCCACTTGCAGCATGTTGGCCACGACTTTGGCCGAGATCGCGACGCGGGCAGAACGGGGGCGACGATCTTGACGACCGTAACCAAAGTAAGGAATCGCTGCCGTGATACGACCTGCTGACGCGCGCCGCAAGGCGTCGATCATTACCATGATCTCCATCAGGTTGTCATTGGTAGGTGCGCAGGTAGGCTGAAGCACGAAGACGTCTTTACCGCGCACGTTTTCGTTGATTTCAACCATGACCTCGCCGTCTGAAAAGCGGCCCACAGACATTTTGCCCAGAGACATGTCCAGATGATTAACCACATCGACAGCCAGTCGGGTGTTGGCTGTGCCGGTAAAGATCATAAAACTATCGTTGGCCATGGTGGACGCAGTGACAGACTGTAAGTTAAGCAGACAGAAAACAAAAAAGCCGTTGAACGAAAGCCTTGTATTCTTGGGGGGTGTATCCAAAGGCAAACGGGTTCAGCAGCTACACATTTTGGGGCTGGGGAGGAAGGATTCGAACCTTCGCATGCCGGAATCAAAATCCGGTGCCTTAACCAGCTTGGCGACTCCCCAACTAACTATCAACCCAGTGCCGAAGCGGATGTTCTGACAACCCCTCACAGACAGACATCGACTGGATTGGGTTGAACACCCCCGCCACGGCGGCACTAGAAAAATCTGTACGCGTTTTAGCGAGCAATTTCTGGTGGGCCGCTGTGGCCTGCTGTACGTTTGCGAAGCCAGCAAAAAAACAGGCGCCGGAGCCTGTCATGCGAACGTTTAAATCGGCCTGTTTAAGCCAAGAAAATGTCTGCTGAACCACCGGATAGCGCTTTAGTACAACGGGCTGTAAATCATTGCGACCAAAACTTTGCGAAGAACCTGATTTTTGATCAATTTCGCCGTAAAACTCATCAAAGAGTTTGATCCCAGAAAAGTCCGTCATTTTGACCGGATCGGTGTCTCTTGTCAAATCCGGATCCCCGAAAACAGCGAGTGTAGGCACACTTTGAGCCGGCTGGACAAGCAAGTAGGCGCGTTGGGGTAACAGCAGGGGGGTCAGTTGCTCGCCGATTCCTTGCGCAAAGGCGTTTTGACCCGCAATAAAGACCGGCACATCTGCGCCGAGCGCAAGACCGAGGCGCATCAAGGTCTCTCGATTCAGTCGCGTGTTCCAGAGACGATTCAGGGCAATCAACACCGTCGCTGCATCGCTTGAGCCCCCACCTAGCCCACCGCCTGCAGGAATATTCTTTTGTACGTTGATCTGGGCACCTTGCGTGACTCCGGTGTGCGCCTGCAAGGCGCGTGCCGCCCGCACCACCAAATCTTGGTCGTGGGGTACGCCCACCATATCGGTTTCACGAACAATTTTGCCGTCAGTGCGCAAATCAATATGGATTCGGTCAGCTAAATCAATCAAACGAAAGACGGTTTGTAAAAGATGGTAGCCGTCGGTGCGCCGCCCAACGACGTGCAAAAACAAATTCAGTTTAGCCGGCGCAGGCAGGTCGTACAGCACGACTAATCGACCACCAGCCGAACCGAGATATTGCGCCCGGCTTGCGCGCGCAGCAAACTGATCAGCCGTGGCCCGAGCGCGTCAAAGTTTGAGAGGCGCGCCTGCCAGCCATCTTGCTCGAACGCGACGATCCGCCCCCGAGCATCGCGCTCGAGCACGCGCATGCCCGTCTGAGGAGTTTTTTGCACGCGCAGCCAACTGCGCAACCCCTGCACCGGAATGCTTTGCCCCAAGGCTTGATCGATCAAGCTATCGGGCGACGTTGTTTGAGTGATTTCGCCATTCGCACGCTCGAGCGTGGCACCGTTATTGGTCACGAGCACTCGAGCCAAAATACTGCCAAAGGGATTAGTCAGTTCGAGCGTCAATTGTGCTGCGGTGTCGCGCCAGACGAAGCCACCCTGCACTGCCTCGGGCGCCCGATTGAACTCTTCGGTTTTGACGGCAAAACGACCAACTCGTAACAAGCTACCTTCAGGCGCCGCTTGCTCGGGAGGCGCCTGCGTTGCGCAACCCGCAAGCCCCAGCACAAAGGCGCAGAGCAGCAAACCCGCGCCAGCGCGTCTTCGCGCACGATCTTTGAAAAAAATCAAAGCCGCACCCCAAGGCGTTTAAGCGTTTCGAGTAGCGTGGCGTTATCAGGCTCTTTTGCGGAGGCCGCCTTCCAGAGGTCTTTCGCTTCCTCGCGCTTGCCTTGCACCCAAAACACCTCGCCTAGATGCGCCGCAACGTCGACCTCAGGGCGAAGGCGATATGATTTTTCGAGGTACTGCACCGCCGCCGGATAATCGCCGAGCCGAAACTTGACCCAGCCCATGCTGTCTAAAATAAAAGAGTCATTGGGTGCGATCTCAAGAGCGCGTGTGATGAGTTTAAGTGCTTCAGGCAGGCGCTGATTACGGTCTGCCAACGCGTAACCCAGCGCGTTATACGAATGGGCGTGCCCCGGATCAAGCGCCATCACCTGCCGCAAGAACCGCTCAGCGTCGTTGAGTTGTTGGTTACGCTCATAAAGCATCGCTAATTCGTACTTGATTTCGACGGTGTCGGGCAAAAGAATATCGACGGCCTCAAGGCGTTTAATCGCCTCAGGCAACCGATTGGCGTCGCGCAAAATCTGCGCCGCCGCAGAGGCGGTCAGGTGCTTTTCTTGAGCAGACTGAGGCTCACTTGAATCCAGCAAAGCAAGGGCCTGTTCAATGCGCCCTTGCTGGGCGCGAATCCCAGCCTGGCGCACTCGCGCATTGTGCCGCGCCGAGGGATCTTCGATTTTTTCTAATAAATTGACCGCATCATCAAAAAAACCTTGCTCTTGCGCGATGCGAGAGAGCAACTGATAGGCCTCAGTCAGCGCCGTCGCGCCCTCTGCATCGTTGGCTGGCGAGGTTAGCTCACTTTCAGTTTGTCTTTTAACAAACTGCTCGAGCAGTTCACGCGCCTGAGGTAAGCGCTTAGCCCGATAAGCGACTTGCGCCTGTATAAACAATAAGTCAATGTCGTCGGGTGCTAGCGTTGCCATCGCCACCAACTCAGCCATCGCTAGGTCAAACTCGCGCCGCTCAGCCCACTGGGTAGCCAGCAACAGACGCAAGCGCCGCGCCGAGGGATGGGCCGCCGCAAAACCCTTGGCGTCGTTAAAGGCCTGTGCGGCATCGACAGGCAGACCATACTCAAACACGCGCATTGCCGCGTCTTCAGAGCGCGGGTCTATGGTGAGCGCCTCACGGGCCGCACTGAGCGCGCGCGGCGCATCTCCGGCAGCACGCGCCAGATCGGCGATCGCAATGCTAGCCGCCAAGGTATTGCGCGCGCTGCTTTCTTGCAATACGCTAATTAAAATCGCTAGCCCAGCTCGCTTGTCGGGTACGCGACCTAAAATGCTCAGCGCTTGCCCGACCGCAGCTGTTTTGTCTTGGGCCTGATCAATTTGTTTGCGCAAGGCCGTGGTCAACCCACTGGTCTGACCAGAAGCGGCAGCCAGCGTCATTTCTGTTGAAATGGCCTCGGCATCTTTGGGGTCAAGGCGCAACCAGACGCGTACCGACTCAAGCGCGCCCGTTAAGTTGCCCCCTGCTAAATAAAATTCGAGCGCACGTCGAGCCAAACGCAAATCGCCGACCTCGATCGCCAGCTCAAGCATGGTTTTGGCCGCTGGAATAAACGCCGAGCGCTGCGCTGAGATTTCGGCCGCCAACACCCTGAAGACTATGCTCGACGTAAGTGTGACGACGGGCAACTGCCCCGAGCGCACGTGGATTTCTGCCGGCTCTGAGAGACGTGGTTTGATTTCGAGGGGGCTCGTCTGCGATAACCCTTTATTGGGTTCGCTTTGTGCTTGCGCAACGCCCAGCCAGACGCCCCCAAACAGACCAAATACAAGGGCTAACGATATCTCTGTCAAACTACTTTTATGAAACGACTTCACGCGACCCGCCTCGTTGATGGCACAATCCTCTAATGACCTCTCTAGATGTTAGCACTCACCCATGCCAGAACTCCCTGAAGTTGAAACAACCCGACGCGGAATTGACGCCGTTGCAACAGGTCATACGTTAAAACGCCTCGTGATCCACGAGGCTCGTATGCGCTGGCCAATACCAACTGAGCTACCGCAACAGGTGCAAGGCCAAATTGTGCGCGCCTGCCGACGCCGTGGCAAGTACTTGTTACTGGAGTTTGACCAAGGGACGCAGCTGATTCACCTTGGCATGTCAGGCTCTCTGCGCAGCGTCCTGAAAGGTGAATTACTGCGCAAACACGATCATGTCGAATGGGAGTTTGCACACGCCACGCTGCGCCTGCACGACCCTCGGCGTTTTGGCGCCGTACTGTGGCACCCTAAAAGCGCGGGGCCCGTCGAGCAACATCCATTGCTCAGCAAGCTTGGTGTTGAACCTTTTGACCCGGCTTTTGATGCGGCCCACCTCAGGCAGGGCCTGCAAGGCCGGCAAATGTCTGTCAAACAAGCCTTGCTCGCGGGCGACGTGGTGGTCGGGGCGGGCAACATTTATGCCTCCGAAAGCCTCTTTCGGGCACGTATTCATCCAAAAACTAAAGCGGCCCGAGTCTCGCTTGCGCGTTGCGCCCGGCTAGTCGACGCGCTTCGCAGCACGCTGAGCGATGCGCTCGCCTCGGGCGGCAGTACGTTGCGCGACTACGTCAACGCAACGGGCGAGGCTGGTGCTTATTTCACCTTACATGCGGCCGTGTACGAGCGCGCGGGTCAACCCTGCCGCGTCTGTACCACCGTCATTAAACGTATTGTGCAAGGCCAGCGCGCCACATATTTTTGTCCAACCTGCCAAAAGCCCTAGCGCTGTATGGCTGGCAGCAAAGCCGACATCCTCGCAAAAACTCCACCCCTCATTCAAAGCTTAAGTGACCCACGCCATGACCAACCTAAACGAAACGCACGACCCTTCTCTGAAAAGTTGGCTTGCCAGCGCCAACGACGCGAGCATAGGGTTTCCGGTGCAGCATTTGCCGTTTGCGGTGTTTCGCCGCACCGCCAGCCGCGAGCCTTTCAGACCCGGCGTGGCGCTTGGCGATCAAATCATTGATCTGGCGCAGTTAGCCGCGCTCAAGCCCTTCTCAGGTCTGACTGCCGAAGCGCTGAACACGTGCGCCGGGCCCACGCTAAACGCACTGATGGCGCTTGGCCAGTCGCACTGGTCGGCGCTCCGTCTGGCGCTGTCACGCGGCGCACGTGAACATAGCCCGTTGCAAGCCACGCTCGAGCGGGTGCTCGTGCCACAGAAGCAGGCCGAATTTAGCTTGCCCGCGCAAATTCGCGATTACACCGATTTTTATATCTCGATCCATCACGCGACAGCAGGTGGCAAAATTTCGCGCCCTGATGCTCCCCTTTTACCCAACTTTAAGTGGCTGCCAATCGGCTACCACGGCCGCGCCTCAAGCGTCGTGATTTCGGGCCACGACGTGGTGCGTCCTGTGGGCCAGTCGCGTCCGGCCCAACTTGGCCAGACACCCGGTTTTGGCCCAAGCCAAAGGCTGGATTTTGAATTTGAAATGGCGCTGTTTGTGGGGCCAGGCAACGCTCAGGGCAAGCGCCTCACGATCGATGAGGCCGATCAGCATATTTTTGGGGTCTGTATCCTGAATGACTGGTCAGCCCGCGACATTCAAGCCTGGGAGGTGCAACCACTCGGCCCCTTCTTAGCCAAAAGTTTTGCCACCACCATCTCGCCTTGGATTGTCACGCGCGAAGCTCTCGAGCCTTTTCGTCTACCCTTTAGCCGACCTGCCTCTGACCCACAGCCTCTGCCCTATCTGATGAACGAGTCTGTTAAGCAAGGTGGCGTCTACAACATCGGGCTCAAAGCTTTGATTTCAACTGACCACTCGCGCGCGGCCCAACACGCCCCCGCCTTATTAGCCCACAGCAATTTATGCCACGCATACTGGACTTTATCCCAGTTAATCACCCATCACACGGTCAACGGTTGCAACTTGCAGCCCGGCGATTTGATCGGCACCGGCACCATGTCAGGCCCTCATCCCGATCAGGCCCTTTCGTTCAACGAGCTTAGCGTAGGCGCGACACAAGCCGTCAAACTGCCTTGGGGACAAGCGCGCATGTTTTTAGAGGACGGTGACGAGATCACCTTGCAAGCCGAGTGCGTCAAACCCGGCTACCCAAGACTGAGCTTTGGCCAGGCGACCGGGAAAATCCTGCCGGCTGTTTAAGCCTGCAAAACCTTGCCAGGATTCATGATGCCCTGCGGATCAAGCGCTTGTTTAATCCGCTTCATCAACGCTAACTCAAGCGGACTCTTGTAGCGCGTCAGCTCGTCGCGCTTGAGCTGTCCGACGCCGTGCTCGGCGCTGATCGAGCCGCTATGCGCATGCACGCTATCGTGCACCAACTGGTACACGTCGTACTGCTGCGCCAACAGTTGCTCTTCGGTTTGCTCGGGTGCCCGCGCCACGTTGTAGTGCAAATTACCATCGCCTAAATGACCAAACACGATGTGTTGGATGCCCGGAAACTTCACCTGCAAGGCTGCATTGGTGGTCTTCACAAAGGTGCTGATCAGCGAGATCGGAATCGACACATCGTGCTTGATGCTTTTACCCAAACCGGCCTCAGCTAAGGGGATGCTTTCGCGCAAATGCCACATCGCCCGGCTTTGGGCGATCGATTCAGCAATCGCGGCGTCGCTCACCAAGCCGTCTTCAATCGCAGCGCCTAACACTGCCTCGAAACGACTTTGTCCGTGCTCGGCGCTTTCGCTATCTGACAATTCAAGCAGGGCATACCAGGGGGACTGGGCTGAGGGTCCCTCGAACGGCAGACGTTGTTGTGGAAACAGCTTCACGACGGCTTGCAATACAGTCCCCATCATGACCTCAAATCCTGTCAGAGAGGCCCCGAAGCCTGCGCGTGCGCGCGACAACACGGCGGTAGCATCCTCAAGCGAGTTAAGTGCCAGCATGGCTGTGCATTGCGCGACCGGCAAGGGGTACAGCTTAAGCGTAGCCGCGGTGATAATGCCAAGCGTGCCTTCGCTGCCAATAAACAGATCCCGCAGATCGTAGCCAGTGTTGTCCTTGCGTAAACCACGCAGACCGTGCCAAATTTCACCCTCAGCGGTAACCACTTCTAACCCGAGCGCGAGTTCGCGTGTATTGCCGTAACGCAAGACTTGCGTGCCACCTGCATTGGTCGACAAATTGCCACCAATTGTGCAGCTGCCTTCTGCTGCCAAGCTCAGTGGAAACAACCGCCCGGCCTCGCGCGCAGCCGTTTGTACCGACTGCAAAATACAGCCCGCTTCAACGGTCATGGTGTCATTGTCGGTGTCAACTGAACGCACACGATTTAAGCGCGCCAAAGACAGCACTACTGCACGACCGGTTTCGTCTGGGGTGGCGCCCCCGCACATACCGGTATTGCCGCCCGAGGGCACAATTGGGATCTGGTGCTGGGCGCACAGACGCACCACTGCAGCGACCTCTTCGGTTGACCCCGGCCGCACCACAGCCAGCGCCTGGCCCTTGTAACGCCCGCGCCAGTCGACCAAATAGGGGGCTGCGGCCTCACCCGTTAACACTTGGTTAGTACCTAATAATCTTTCAAGTTCGGGCAACAGGTTCATTTAGATCTCTGGGTTGGTTGTGGCGTGGGCTGCTGCACCGGTTCGTCTAATACTGACTTTTTGTGCAAGGCAGTACAGATTTAAGCAAATTCGCGCGCACGGTGCACCTCACAGCCTTAAATTGTAAGGGAAGTCTAAGGCATAGAGACTGTGGATCGGCCATAATAGAGAAAGGCGGTTTTAGTGATTTTTTTTAGTGAATGTTTGCCCCTGAAAGGCTTCGGAGTCCATCCTCGTGTCCAGTCAATACCCATTTCCGCATTCGTCTTTCAAGGCCTACGACATCCGAGGCATCGTTCCCTCAGCATTAAACCCAGAATTTGCACAAGAGCTAGGCCGCGGTTTAGCAGCCCGTGCTAAGGCAGCGGGCGTCACCGCAATGGTGGTCGGCCGCGATGGTCGGATTAGCAGCCCCTCGCTGGCGGCAGCCTTGCAACAAGGAATGCGCGATGGCGGCATTCACACGATTGACGTGGGAGAGGTTCCCACTCCTTTGGTCTATTTTGCTGCCTACACGTTAAAAACAGGCTCGGGCGTTGCAGTCACTGGCAGCCATAATCCACCTGACTACAACGGCTTCAAAATGATGATGGGTGGTGGCACCCTACACGGCGACGCCATCCTCGCTCTGCGCGATGAAATCGCGGCGGGCCCCACGCACGCCAGCGCGCCGGGCACAGCCACGAGCGTCGACATTCTGACGCCTTATTTGGCGCGCGTGCTTGGTGACGTCAAGCTCAGCCGTCCCATGAAAATCGCGATCGACTGCGGCAATGGCGTGGCGGGTGCTGTTGCGCCTCAACTCTTTAAAGCCTTGGGCTGCGAAGTCACCGAACTATTTTGCGAAGTTGATGGCACCTTTCCAAACCATCACCCCGATCCGGCTGATCCACACAACCTCGAAGACCTGATCCGCTGCGTGCAAACCACCGACTGCGAAATCGGACTTGCCTTTGACGGCGACGGCGATCGCTTAGGTGTGGTCACCAAATCAGGCGAAATCATTTGGCCCGATCGTCAGCTGATTTTGTATGCGCGCGATGTGCTGAGCCGTTGCCCCGGCCAAACCATCATTTATGACGTCAAATGCAGTCGCCATGTCGCGGTTGCTATTCGTGCCGCCGGTGGCGTGCCTTTGATTTGGCAAACGGGTCATTCCCTCATCAAGGCCAAGCTCGCCGAAACCGGCGCGCCTCTGGCCGGCGAAATGAGCGGTCACGTGTTCTTTAAAGAGCGTTGGTTCGGCTTTGATGACGGGTTGTACACCGGTTGCCGTCTGCTTGAGATTTTGTCGCGCTCGGCGGATCCGTCGGCTGTGCTTGAGGCGCTTCCGCAAGGGGTCTCAACGCCCGAACTCAAGCTCGAAATGTCTGAGGGTGAACCTCACGCTCTGATTAAACGTTTGCAAACTGAAGGGGTGTTTGACGGCGCGACTGACGTCCTCAAAATCGACGGCTTGCGCGCAGATTACGCAGATGGTTTTGGCTTAGCACGCGCCTCAAACACCACACCTGTCGTGGTCTTACGCTTCGAGGGCGACACACCCGAAGCCCTCGCGCGCATTCAAGACGCCTTTCGTAAGCAGTTATTAACGCTTGCGCCTCACGTCACGCTTCCCTTTTAATTTTTTATCTGCGATTAAACCTATGAGCACGTTGTCTAAAAGCCCAGCTTGGCTTGCTTTCTCAACAGCCGTCTACACCAGTCCCCTCACCGCCGACAGCTTGCGCATTTTGTCTGCCGTCGATCTTGAGGTTGACCTGAGTACACAGCGGCATTCTGCAGCGCTTGAGCATGCGGCAGCAGCGCTGCTGCACCAACAAGGTTTCGAGGCCGCGCGCAAAGGGCTCTTTGCCGGCGATGCCATTAACTGGACCGAAAAGCGTGCCGCCTGGCATACCGCCTTGCGTGCCGAACACCCGCCAGCGGGTGTGGCTCAAGCCGTTAAAGCCGAACAAGAGCGACTGGCCAATTTCGTTGAATTCGTTAACGCGCAAAACCTGTATCGCAACGTTGTGCATCTTGGCATTGGCGGCAGCGACTGGGGGCCAAGACTCGCCGTTGAAGCGCTTGCCGGCGGCGCCGGGCGGCGCACGATTCGCTTTGCTTCAAACGTTGATGCGCACGCGATTACTGGCGCGCTCGACGGTCTTGACCCGCTTGATACGCTTGTGATTATTTCGTCAAAATCTTTCACGACCACCGAGTCTTTGGCCAATGCAGCGCGTGCCATCGAATGGTTTGAAGCGAATGGTGTGAGCGACCCGCTTGAACATTTTGTCGCTGTTACTGCAAATCCGGCAGTTGCACGCGCCTTCGGCATTCGTGAAGATCGCATTTTTCAATTTTGGGATTGGGTGGGTGGTCGCTATTCACTTTGGTCCTCTATTGGGCTGCCGATCGCTCTTGGGTTGGGCTTGAATGCTTTGAATGACATGCGTCGTGGCGCCGCCGAGATGGACGAGCATTTTCTGAATGCGCCGGTCGCACGCAACGCACCCGTGCAAATGGCCTTGAGTGCTGTGGCGAACTGCAGCGTGCTTGGCTACGCGTCTTTTGCGCTTTGCCCCTACGATGCTCGACTGCGCACCTTAGTGCCTTGGCTGCAACAGCTCGAAATGGAGTCCCTCGGCAAATCGACTCAGCTCGATGGCGGCACGCTTGATGTACCCAGCAGCCCCGCAGTGTGGGGGATGCCCGGTACAGATAGTCAGCACACCTTTTTTCAGTGGTTGCACCAAGATGGAAAGGGTGCGCCTGTTGATTTTGTCTTGTGTGCCAAGCCCGATCATCAACACACTCGCCACCACCGCCTGCTCATTGCAAACTGTCTGGCGCAACGGGCGGCGCTGCGCGAAGGCAAAACGTTTGAACAAGCGTTGGCAGTGGTTAGTCAAACCGAAAAGGATCCTGTCCTTGCAGCGCAGCTTGCCCAGCACCGAGTGCATCCAGGCGGGCGCCCCTCGACTTTAATCGTGTTACCTCAGCTCGACGCCAAACAGCTTGGCGCACTTTTAGCGCTCTACGAGCACAAAGTATTCACCGAAGGTGTTTTGTGGGGCATCAACCCCTTCGATCAATGGGGTGTCGAGTTTGGCAAGCGTTTAGCCTCTGATATTGAACTCAGTCTGGATGCCGAAGATAGCGAGTCTGCGGTAAGCGCCTTTGATCCCTCAACGGCACACTGGATTCGCCGGCTTGCTACGAGCGCAAGCAACGAGCATGCGTACGAACGTCGGCGTGCTGAGCGACTGGCGCGCGAACAAAACCCCGACGCTTAACTGGCCGACGATCTCGCGCAAAACTCAAGATACCAAGGCATGGCAGCTTGCAAACCTTGCGCGATGGTGTGGGTCGGTTGATACCCTAGCAGGCGCTGCGCTTTCGAGATGTCGGCCTGTGAATGTCGCACGTCACCTGCTCTGAACTCACGATAGCTTGGCTCTAACGTATACCGCAGTCCGTTTTGCGCGAGCGTAGCGACTAGATTTTCAAACAGCGCGTTCAGGCTAGTGCGTGCATTGACCGCCACGTTGTAAACCTGATTAAACGCTTCGGGGCCGGCAACTGCAGCCAAAATGTTTGCCTGCACGGCGTTCTCAACAAAACAAAAATCTCGGCTGGTTTCGCCATCGCCATTCACACTCACCGGATCGCCTCGTAGCATCGCGGCAATCCACTTGGGGATTACCGCTGCGTAGGCTCCCTCGGGGTCTTGTCGCTTGCCAAAGACATTAAAGTAGCGCAGACCGATCGTCTTGAAGTCGTATGCGCGCGCGAACACATCGGCATAGAGCTCATTGACATATTTTGTAACGGCGTAAGGCGACAGAGGCTTGCCAATCTGGTCTTCAACTTTGGGTAAGGCAGGGTGATCGCCATAGGTTGAGCTTGAAGCGGCATACACAAAGGACTGCACCCCAGCATCGCGAGCGGCCACTAGCATATTTAAAAAACCAGAGATATTGACAGCATTCGTGGTGGCTGGGTCGCTTAACGAACGCGGGACCGACCCCAACGCGGCTTGGTGCAAGACGAATTCGACACCGGTCACCGCCTGCGCGCAGCTTGCCTCATCCCGGATGTCACCTTCGATCAAGCGAAAATTTTCCCACTGAGCGGCGCTGACATTGGCCTGAACCTCAGCGAGGTTATATGAATATCCCGTCGCAAAATTATCTAGACCAACTACGCGTTGCCCGAGTTTGAGCAGTGTTTCGAGCAGGTTCGAGCCAATAAAGCCGGCACAACCCGTCACGAGCCAGCTGCGCGGCGCGGCGCGCAATTGCGCCTGAACTTGCGCGTAACACGAGTCAGGGGTTTGCTTCATAAGCGCAAATCTGACTGCTCGGCAGGCAAAATATATTTAAGGTCGTACAACACGTGTTCGGGCTTACCAAGCGCGCGCAACGCCTTAGCACCCATCTCGACAAACTGACGGTGAGCAACCGCTACGATGATGGCATCGTAGCGCCCCGCCTCTAGCTGCTGCACGGGTGCCAAACCATACTCATGCTGAGCGTCTTGCGCCGAGACCCAGGGGTCGTAGACGTCTACCTCGACGTTGTACTCTTTAAGTTCTTTTACGATGTCGACCACGCGGGTGTTGCGCAAATCGGGGCAATTTTCTTTAAAGGCCAAGCCCATCACCAACACGCGAGCGCCCTGCACATGAATGCGCTGGCGCGTCATCAGTTTGACCAGTTGCGAGACCACATAGCTTCCCATGCCGTCATTCAGGCGCCTTCCAGCCAAAATGATTTCTGGGTGATAACCGATCGACTGTGCTTTGTGCGTCAGGTAATAAGGATCGACGCCAATACAATGCCCGCCCACCAAGCCCGGACGAAACGGCAGAAAGTTCCACTTTGTTCCGGCGGCCTGCAAGACAGCTTCGGTGTCGATCCCGAGTTTATTAAAAATCAGCGCCAGTTCATTCACCAATGCGATGTTGACATCACGTTGCGTGTTTTCGATGACCTTGGCCGCCTCGGCGACCTTGATGCTAGGCGCACAATGGGTGCCAGCCACAATGATTTCGCGATAAATTTGATCAACTAACGCTGCGGTCTCGGGGGTCGAGCCTGATGTCACTTTTTTGATCGTACTGACGCGATGCTCTTTATCGCCGGGGTTAATGCGCTCGGGGCTGTAGCCCGCAAAAAAATCTTTGTTAAACACCAAGCCAGACACTCGTTCGAGCACCGGCACGCAATCTTCTTCTGTTGCGCCCGGATAAACCGTTGACTCATAAATGACGAGATCGCCTTTTTTGAGCACGCCACCGATGGTTTCGCTGGCCTTTATCAGCGGGGTAAGATCAGGCCGCTTATATTCATCGATCGGAGTGGGTACGGTAACGATAAAAACATTTGCCGCGCGCAGGTCGGCCCGCTCTCCGGTGCAACGTAGGCCCTTGGCGCTGGCAAGTTCAGCGTCATCGACCTCAAGCGTATGGTCATGGCCTTGTTGTAAGGCAAGTATGCGGGCTGGGTTGATGTCAAAGCCAAGCACCGCTCTTTTTTTAGCAAACTCGACCGCCAGGGGCAAGCCCACATAACCCAAGCCGACAACCGCGATTTTGACATCCTGAATGAGCAAATTATTCTCCGCAATCCCTGCAGGCGCTCGGGCCGTCAGGTCATAGGTTTTAAGGTGTAGCCCTCAGTTTAAAGGCTAGGGCAAAATTTTGTGCGGGCAACTGTCGCGTGCTACGACTTGGCGTTTGACAAAAAAAGAAGCCAAGACCTTACGGTCTTGGCTTAAATCCACCAAAGGAGGAGGGTGGAGGAGACAATCGTGGCAAGTTAAGGAGTTAACGTTTGCGTGGTCAAATAAACTAGTACGCATTGCTGACTCTGCGTATGTTGTCTGAAGGCTACCTTGAGATAACCCTTGCTTCAGTCAACACACTTATGACTCAACTTCCATAAACAAATAGTAATCCAAGTTTTTGTGCAATGCAAGAAAATCTGCAAAAGAAAACATAAATATTTATTTTGTTGTTTTTGTGCATCGCAATAAAGCAAGGCTTAGGTCTGCCTTGAAGCGCCAACAGCCTCTGCTACAGACGATACGCCGTGGCGGTCATTAGTTTAGACATCAGCGTCATCAAACCTCGCACAGGTGCTGGCATGCCCACAGCACCCGCTCGCTCTGCTGTGACGCGATGACCCACTTCGTCACGCTTCATTTGTTCAACAATTTTTCGCGACCGCCCATCGCCTGCCGGCAAGCGCTCAAGGTGATCCTCGAGGTGAGCCTCGACCTGTCGTTCGGTTTCTGCCATAAAACCGAGGTTACGGGCAACCCCGGCGCGCGCCGCCAACACGCCAAGGGTAAAAGAACCTACATACCAAACCGGGTTCAATAGGCTGGGCCGGCTGTTGAGTTCACGCAGGCGCTGCTGACACCAGGCAAGGTGGTCAAGTTCTTCGGCAGCCGCAGCATAAAAAAGCGCTGGGCTGGTCGCGTCTTGGCTGGCGGCGGCCTGGCCACGATAAAGCGCTTGCGCGCAAACTTCTCCGACATGATTCACACGCATTAAACCGGCCGCGTGTTTTATCTCGGGCTTGGTCAGAACGGCTTCAGGTTCTGCGCCAAGCGCACCCGCTGGATTAGGCCTTGCGGGCGCAGCCTGCCCCGCCAACACCTGCAAAGCGACGTCAAGTTCGGCGATAAAAGGATCCAACCAGTGCGGGCGACGGATAAAGTGCGAAGAGCCGACTGAAACCGCTTGGGGAGCTACCATGAACAACCTTAAAGTGAGGTGCTGATCGCCCAAAAAAACAGGGCGTACTTCGGCCAGACGCGTGATGCGAGCGCCTCGCTTCGTAAAAGCTCAGACAGCCCGACCAAACCGAATACGCCACGCCAATCTGACACCTCAATTTTAAGGCCGACCGAAAAATTTTGCTTAAACAAGATTATGATTCCGACTTAACCACTAAGGATTCGCTATGGAAGTCAAAATCGATTGGGGTGGCCCAAACGGCATGCTCTTCGTCGCACAGACGGGAACCGGGCACATCGCTGCCATGGACGGCGCGCCCGACGGTGGCGGTCATAATCTTGCCCCGCGTCCAATGGAACTCTTGCTGGTTGGCACCGGCGGCTGCACCGCCTATGACGTGGTGTTGATTCTTAAGCGTGGTCGCCACGCCATTGTGGGTTGTTCGGTCAAGTTAATCGCAGAGCGCGCAGAAGTCGATCCCAAGGTCTTCACCAAGATTCATTTTGTCTTCACGGTGACCGGGCACAACTTACCCCGCACCGCCGTCGAGCGTGCCATCGCGTTGTCGCACGAAAAATACTGCTCAGCGTCAGCGATGCTTGCGCACACGGCAGCCATAACCTGGGCCGCCGAGATTATCGACACCGGCCTGGTTGCCGCCCAAACACCCTAAGCAGCGGACTCAAGCCCATGAACCAATACGAAACCTTCATGCGCCATGTATATACAACGGGGGTCAACAAGGCCGACCGTACCGGCACCGGCACGCGTTCGGTCTTTGGACATCAAATGCGCTTTGATCTGGCGCAAGGGTTTCCGTTGATCACGACTAAAAAACTACACACTCGCAGTATCTTTGTCGAGCTACTCTGGTTTTTGCGAGGCGACTCAAACGTTAAATGGCTGCAAGACAATGGCTGTAGCATTTGGGACGAATGGGCCGGGCCTGATGGCGACTTAGGCCCCGTCTATGGCGTGCAATGGCGCTCGTGGCCCACACCCAACGGCGGGCATATCGATCAGATCAGCCAAGTACTTGAACAGATTCGTAAGACCCCCAATTCGCGCCGTCTGATTGTGTCGGCCTGGAACGTCGGTGAAATCAAAAACATGGCGCTACCACCCTGCCATGCGTTCTTTCAGTTTTATGTTGCAGACGGTAAACTTTCGTGCCAGCTGTATCAGCGCAGCGCTGATATTTTTTTAGGAGTGCCTTTCAACATCGCGAGTTACGCCTTACTGACGCACTTGGTGGCGCAACAGTGTGAACTCGAAGTGGGTGACTTTGTCTGGACGGGTGGTGATTGCCATATCTACAGCAATCACTTTGAACAAGTTGAGCTGCAACTCTCGCGCGCGCCCTACCCCTATCCCAAGCTGCTCTTGCCGCGCAAACCCGACTCTTTATTCGACTATCGCTACGAAGACTTTGTCATTGAACATTACGAGCACCATCCACACATCAAGGCACCCGTTGCCATTTGATCTTGCTTAAGAGACTTGGCTGATGCAGCTTTCTTTAATTGTTGCCTATGCCCGCAACCGCATTATCGGACGGGATAACACCTTGCCCTGGAAGCTACCTAGCGATTTAGCGCACTTTAAACGCACCACCTTAGGTTGTCCGATCCTGATGGGGCGTAAGACTTGGGATTCACTTGGCAGACCGCTGCCCGGCCGGCGTAATATCGTGCTCACTCGCGACGCGACCAAGACCCTGAACGGCGCTGAGTGCTTCCCAAGCTTGGCTCTGGCGCTCGAAGCGGTCAAGCAAGCCGAAGAGGCCTTTATCATCGGCGGCGCTCAAATTTATCAAGAGGCCTTACCCTTCGCTCAGCGTATCGTCGCAACCGAAATTCAAGCCGACATCGAAGGCGACGCAAGCTTTGCGCCTCTGGACCAGACAGCTTGGCAAGAGATCTCTCGCTCGCCACAAGCCCCAGAAAACGGGCTCGCTTATGACTTAGTCGAATACCATCGGCTTAAAGGCCAGTCATGAATAAAAAACTGCTCGGACTCTTTGGTGCAGCGGCGCTACTTTTTGCGTTGTACGCCGGCACGAGTTGGTATATTGGTGCGCGCGTACAAGCCGAAGCTGAGCAAGTGCTTGAAACCACCAATACTTACCTTGCAAAAAACTGGTCCGAGCAAGTTCGCGTCACGCTGCGCGACTACCAGCGCGGCTTGTTCACAAGCAAGGCCTCGTACTTGTTGAGCTTTCCGGCCTCAAAAACCGCCACGTTCATGCCTGAAGTCTTGTTCGTGAATTACATCACCCACGATGCGCTGTCGTTGACCCAAAGCACCCATGGGCGCTTTGAGTGGCTGTCTGCCTCGATTCACACAACGCTCGAGCCCAACGATTTCACGCGAGCCTTATTCAAAGCCACCGGCGGACGATCCCTGATTGATGGCCACACTCAACTGAGCGCTAATGGCAGCGCCAAGCTTGCC
>CAMCZQ010000009.1 GCA_945887835.1 Bordetella parapertussis
AGCAGAGGGTCGTGAGTTCGAATCCCACCGCCCCGACCAGTAATCTCAAAAGGCTAGTTTCTTAATTGAAACTAGCCTTTTGCTTTGGGCGAGCGGTTTTTTGCGAGCGGTGTGATAATCAGTGACGAAATACTTTATCTCTCGGAGAACCTCATGACACCAGAAGTCGTATTTATTGGTCTAGGCAATATGGGCATGCCCATGGCACTCAATCTGTTGCGTGGCGGCTTTTCAGTCATTGGCTTTGACTTGGCGCCGGCCAACGTTGACAGCCTGGTGGCCGCCGGCGGCGCAAAAGGGATCGACTTTGCGCAGGCCGTGAAAGGGGCCAAAGCCGTGGTCAGTATGCTGCCCGCGAGCCAGCACGTGCAAAGTGTGTATCTAGGCGACCAGGGCGTTTTAGCGCTTGCGCAAAAAGGTACCATACTGATCGACTCGTCGACGATCTCACCACAAGTTGCCAAAGAGCTTGGTACGGCGGCTGCCGCCAAAGGGATAGAGATGATTGACGCGCCTGTATCGGGCGGTCCTTTTGGTGCGAAGGCTGGCACCTTGACCTTCATGGTGGGTGGCACTGAACAGGGTTTTGCGGCCGCTCAGCCCTATCTGCAAAAGATGGGTAAGGCGCTGTATCACGCCGGTGCACATGGCAGCGGCCAAACCGTTAAGGTCTGCAACAACATGTTGCTGGGTATCACCATGATCGGCACCGCTGAAGCCCTACGCTTGGGTATCGCCAATGGGCTCGATCCTGCCGTGTTGTCTGAAATTATGTCAAAAAGTTCGGGTAACAACTGGGTGTTGAATTCGTGTAACCCATGCCCAGGCGTGATGCCAGAGTCGGCCGCTTCAAACGGCTATGCGGGTGGGTTTGGCGTTGATTTAATGCTAAAAGACTTGGGCCTGGCGGTTGAAAACTCGTTGGCGACTAAATGCAGCGTGCCGCTCGGTGGCTTGGCCCGTAACTTGTATGACATGCATAGTAAGCTTGGGCATGGCAAGTTGGATTACGGCAGCATTTATGAAACGTTAGGAAAAAAATAGTTGATAAAACCTAGGGAAAATACCGAGAAGAAAACCCTAGGCGCATAATTGGTTTACAGTGTGAGTAGATAAGGCGCAGTGCCAGTGAAAAACGCTGGCAAACAGACGACCCACTGTAAAGAACGCACGACAAAAAATAATCTATAAAAACAATCATAAATCTGGGAGACAAACCATGTTGCATCGTAAGCGTGCAGGTCTGCACTTTGTTAAAGCCGCGCTCGTCGCAGCGCTCGTGTCGGTGGGCTTTGCCAGCCACGCTGAAGTCGGTATCACCGACACTGAAATTCTTTGGGGTAATTCGGCTGCTTTGTCGGGGCCCAATGCCGGCTATGGTGCGATTGGTCGCGCGCAGAAGGCATGTTTTGAGTACATCAACGCCGAGCTCGGGGGCGTCAAAATGGGCGACGGCAAAACGCGCAAGCTCAAATATTTAATGTATGACGATGCGATGGAACCCGCCCGTGCTCTGCAAAACGCACGCCGGTTAATCACGCAAGATAAAGTGTTTGCGATTTCGGGTAACGTTGGCACTGGCGCAAATTTGGGTGCACGTCCGTTCTACAACGCTGAAAAAGTACCACAGGTATTTTTATATACTGGCGGGCCGATGTTTGGTGCTAAACCGGACGTTGAAAAATTTCCGTACACCATGTTGGCTTTGTTGGCGTACAACACTGAGGCAGCACTTTATGCTGCCTACATCAAAGAGAATTTTCCGGGCGCAAAGGTCGCGTTGTTTAACGACGATAGCGGTGGCCCATTTTTTGCAACAGGGTTTATTAAAGCTGCCAAAGAGCTTGGCTTAAATGTTGTGATTCATGAAGAGCACTCCTACAGCGAACCCACGATCGATGCCAAGATCGATCGCATCGCTGCCTCGGGCGCTACGGTGTTTGTCGACGCAACCACACCTAAGTTTGTGGTGCAAGCTTTGAAACGTATGCAAACCATTAACTGGAAGCCTGCACATATCATCTGGGGCGTGGGTTCAAGCATTGGTGGTGCCTTGCAGCCTGCTGGTGCTGCTGCCTCAACCGGCGTGTTAACTGGCTTGTGGTTAAAAGACCAGGCAAATCCAGCCTACGCCAATGATGCTGATATGAAGCTCTATGTTCAAAAGCTTGAGCAATACAAAAGCGGGCTAAACCCGGCTGATCAAAACGCGGCCGCGGGCTGGTTTATTTGCCATGCTGTCAAGGCCGTACTTGAAAATACCAAGACCCCTACGCGCGATGCCTTCATGGAGTCAGCACGTACGATGAAAGGTGTGAAAGCGCCTTTGTTACTTGAGGGCATCACCCTCAATACCAATGGTTCGACCGATGGTTACCCGATCGAGTCCGTGCAGATGGGTCAGTACGATGGCGTGAAGTATGTGGCAAAAGGTGCTGTGATTAACTACGAAGGCAAAACGCCTGCCCCTTGACGCCTTGCGTGCAAACAATGACGCAAGACCTGGCAATACTCAATCAGTAAACATGAGCTCAGGCGCCTTGCAAAAGGCGTCTGAGCGGTTCAAACACATACACACGAGATGATCATGGTTCAAAACAGTGCGGGTGCGGGACAAAAAGTTGGCTTTGTAGGCTTGGGTGCAATGGGTGGCCGCATGGTGGCTCACTTGAAAGGCTTTGCTGACGTTCAGGTGTTCGATCTGGATGTCGCTCGACGCGAACAGGCGGCCGCAGCAGCTGGCGGCAAGGCAGTGGCTAGCATCGGCGCGATGGCGGATGCTCAGGTGGTGATTTTGATGTTGCCTGACAGCCCGATCGTTGACAAGGTACTGCGCACTGAATTGCTCAAGACTTTAAAGCAGGGCGCGATGGTGATCGATATGAGTTCGTCGACACCCGCCAATACCATTGAGAATGCCAAACTCTCAAAACAACATGGCATCACGTTTATTGATGCGCCGGTATCGGGTGGCATTGGTGGTGCCGAGTCGGGCAAGCTGGCCATCATGGCCGGTGGTAGTGCCGCAGACTTTGCGAGTGCCTTGCCCCTGCTCAATCGGATGGGGACGAAAGTCGTGCATGTTGGCCCAGTTGGTTCAGGTCACGCCGTTAAAGCGTTGAACAACCTCTTGGGCGCAACGATCTTGGTGGCAACGTCTGAAATTTTTGCTGCAGGCGAAAAGTTTGGGCTTGATCCTGCAGTGATGCATCAAGTGATTGATGCCTCGAGTGGCGGCAGTTTTATGACCGCCCACGCGTGGCCGCGTGCTGTCTTGCCCAAGACCTGGAACTTTGGCTTTGCCATGCAACTGATGAACAAAGACGTTGGGATTGCGATGTCACTGATTGAGTCCACAGGGGTCAAAACCGTGTTGTGCGAAGCCAATGCGGCACTGTGGGCGAAGGCGGTCAAAGAGAACCCAGGTGCTGACATGTCTATCATCACGAAAAACATTCGCGAAGCGGCTGGCCTGTAAGTGCATTGAGTTGTAGGCGCAGTATCGCGCCGACCTGTGCTTGCGTGCCGAAACAGTAATTTTTGCTTTGGTGCTGTTAGCTTCTCTGCAAGTTCAGGTCGTTGCCGCGTTCAATGCGTTTTAGACGTACTGAGCTCTCGTGCCCCAGACGGATTAAATGGAAACCTTCATGAGTGCAACTCATAAATTGTCAGTTTCAGACTTGTCTTTGCGTTTCGGTGGCATCGTCGCGCTTAATGGCTTGTCTTTTACGGTAGACGAAGGATCGATTTGTGGGTTGATCGGTCCGAATGGCGCAGGTAAGACGAGCCTGTTTAATTGCATTAGTCGCTTGTATAACCCCTCGGCGGGGCGCGTGCTGTTTAACGGTCGCGACATCACAAAGGTCAAGGCCAAAGAGGTTGCCAATCTTGGTATCGCGCGTACCTTTCAAAATTTGGCCTTGTTGCCCTCGCTGACGGTACACGAAAACGTCATGCTCGGTGGGCATCACTACGGCCGTAGTCGTTTATTGACGGCACCGTTTTCGCCGCTCTCGCGCCGGCCCGAAGAAGCGTCGCTCAGTCGCTTCGCACACGAGTTGCTCGAGCGCTTGAACATGGCCGACTTACACGATCAGCGCATCGATGATTTGTCGTACCCCACACTGAAAAAAGTTGAACTTGCCCGAGCACTTGCGATGCGCCCAACGTTTTTGATGCTAGACGAGCCTGCCGGTGGTCTGTCGCACTCAGAGGTTGGAGAACTTTCTGACACGCTTGTGCGTGTTCGACGCGAGTTTAATTTGACCTTGTTGCTCGTCGAACATCACATGGGCATGGTAATGAAAATATCTGACAACATCGTTGTGCTTGATTTTGGGCACAAAATCGCTGATGGTAAACCAGCCGACATTAAAGTGAACCCACGCGTGGTTGAAGCGTATTTGGGAAAGCCAAGATGAAAGTTCTGGATATCAAAAATTTTTCGGCAGGCTATGGTCGCTTACGCGTGTTGCACAATATTTCGATGTCTGTTCAAGAGGGCAGTGTCGCGGTATTACTAGGCGCGAATGGTGCGGGCAAAACGACCACCTTACGCGCGATTAGTGGCTTGATCAAAAGTGAAGGCAGTGTCTTGCTCGATGGCCAAGAGACGCGTGGCTTAAGCCCTGATCGCATTGCACGCCTCGGTGTTGCGCACGCCGCTGAAGGTCGGGGCACGTTTACCGATTTGACCGTCGAAGACAACCTACGCGTCGGGGCCTTTAGACGCACAGACAAAAGCGGGATTGCCGCGGACATTGAACAAATGTACGCGTTGTTTCCCCGGCTACGCGAACGCTATCAACAAAAGGCGGGTAGTTTAAGTGGCGGCGAGCAGCAGATGCTTGCGGTGGGTCGCGCCCTGATGCTGCGCCCGCGCGTACTGCTGCTTGACGAGCCTTCGTTGGGCTTAGCGCCTGTCATCATTAATGATTTGTATGACACGCTGGCGCGTGTCAATAAAGAGTTGGGTATGACCATGCTCATTGTTGAGCAAAATGCCAACTTAGCCTTGCAGCTTGCCGACTATGCCTATGTGCTTGAGTCTGGCGTGATTTCACTGCAAGGCCCGGCGCACGAGATTGCCTCGCATGATGGTGTGCGTGCGGCCTACCTTGGGGACATCTGATGATTTATTTTTTACAGCAGCTCCTCAATGGCCTTGCAACCGGTGCGATCTATGCGTCACTGGGGTTAGCGTTGGTGTTGATTTATCGCACCACCAACATCGCTAATTTCGCGCAAGGCGAGATGGCGACATTTTCGGCGTTTTTAACCTGGCAACTGACCGAATTTGGTTTGCCGATTGGTTGGGCGATTTTAATTTCACTTGGTTTGTCGTTAATCATGGGCGCAGTCACCTATGTGTTAATCGTGCGACCTGTGCAATACAAAGACGAGATGACGATCATCATCGTGACGCTGGGGCTATTCCTGGCGTACAACAGTGCCACGGGTGCGATTTGGGGCTTTATGCAAAAGGCTTCGCCCAGTCCGCTGCCAGAGCATACTTGGACGCTTGGCACACTGCGCATTGGGGCCGAATTGTTGGCTTTTGTGGCGGTGCTGATGACGATTTCAGTCGGGTTGTATGTGTTGTTTCAGCGCACGCGTTTGGGTATGGCGTTGCGCGCCGCTGCTTCTAATGCGCAGTCGGCACAGTTGGTCGGTATCCCATATACCGCGATGATGACGCTGGGCTGGGGGATGGCGGCTGCGTTGGGTTCGATTTCTGGGGCTCTGGTCGCATCGCGTCTGACCTTGGATCCCAACATGATGGGCGATGTCATTATTTACGCGTTTGCGGCAGCGGTGGTCGGCGGGCTCAGTAGCTATTTGGGGGCGGTAGTTGGGGGCGTAGTCGTTGGCGTGTCGCAATCCTTTTCGACCGCGTATTTACCTGCGCTTGGTGCCGACCTTCAGATCATTGTGCCTTTGGTGTTAATTGTCGCCGTGTTAATTGTTAAGCCTGAAGGTCTGTTTGGTAAAGCCGTGCAGGTGAGGGTATGAACATGACCTTTAAACATTGGCTGCTAGGCGCGTTCTTAGCGGCATTGCTTGTCGTGACCCCACTTGTTGCCCCAAGTTATTTGACGTTTCAGTTAACAGGGGTGATGGCGTATGCGGTCGCTGCCATTGGCTTGAACTTAATCATTGGTTATGCCGGTCAGATTTCACTGGGCCATAACGCTTTTTTTGCTTTGGGTGCGTATACGGCCGCGTTAAGTGTGGCGCATTTACAGGTGCATTATGTTGTGTCGGTATTGATCGCGGCGGCGGTTACGTTTGTCGTCGGTTTTTTGGCGGGTTTCCCTGCGCAGCGGTTAAAAGGTCTTTACCTGGCCTTGATTACCCTCGTGCTGGCGGTATCCGTCTCACCGGTGATCAAGCACTTTAAAGCGTACACAAACGGCATGTCAGGCATGTCGGTTGACCGCCCAACGCCGCCCGTTTGGTCTGGCCTGACACAAGATGCTTGGGTCTATTATGTTGTGTTGATGTTCACGGTCGTGTGTTTTTTCTTGGCTCGAAATTTTGTGGCTGGTAGTACGGGGCGCGCGCTCACAGCAGTCCGACAAGCCCCGCTTGCGGCATCGTCAATGGGCGTGGATGTCAATGGCTACAAAGTGCTGATCTTTGGTTTGGGATCAATGTTTGCCGGCATTGGCGGTGCGATTTTTAACTTCTCGATAGGGTTTATTGCCCCTGACTCTTTTAACCTCTTGCTGTCTGTGAGTTTTCTTGCCGCAATCGTGGTGGGGGGCTTAGGGACTGTGTGGGGCGCGTTGGTGGCAGGTTTGTTTTTACAGTTTGTGCCATCCTATGCTTCAGACATCAGCAATGCTTTGGCGGGTGCCGTGTATGGCGGCATCTTGATCGTGTGCATGTTCTTTATGCCTAAAGGCATTGTTGGTTCGGCGATCGTTTGGTTGCGCGAGCGTCGGCTGACAAAACATTAGAAGGGTAAGAATGCGTTTAGCGATTTTGGATGATTATCTAGGGATCGGTCAGACAATTGTGGATTGGAGCGTGGTGCCGGGGCTTGCGGTCGTGAGCTTTCGTGATCATGTGTATGACCAAAATGAGTTGGTTGATCGCTTAGCCGAGTTTGATGTGGTGATGCGTATTCGCGAGCGTACTGAGTTTCCACGAGAGGTGCTCTCTCGTTTGCCGAAATTAAAGTTGATATTAGCCACGGGCATGCGTAATGCACGTTCGATTGATTTGCGTTCCGCCGACGAGCTCGGCATTGTCGTGAGTACGACCGAGGCACAACATCAAACGACGGTTGAAGTGACTTGGGCATTAATTCTTGGATTGTTTCGCTCGATTCCGCAGGAGAGTGCCTCGTTGCGGGCTGGTGGCTGGCAAGTGAGCTTAGGCCGTGGGTTAGCGGGCAAGACCTTAGGTGTTGTTGGCTTGGGCAATATGGGGATCCCTGTTGCGCAGATCGGTCAGTTGTTTGGGATGAAGGTGGTGGCCTGGAGTCGCAACATGACGCCAGAGCGTGCGGGTGCGTTTAACGTTCAGGCCGTCTCTAAAGAGGCGCTGTTTCGTCAAGCCGATGTGATTACGATTCATATGCCACTTAGCGATGCCACGCTAGGGTTGGTTTCGGCAGCCGATTTAGCCCTCATGAAAAAAGACGCCTTTTTGATCAATACGTCGCGTCCGCAAATCGTAGAGCAAGATGCACTACTTGAGTCGCTTGAACAGCGGCGTATCGGTGGCGCTGGGCTTGACGTGTTTGAGGTGGAACCGTTGCCTTTTGATCATCCATACCGCAGCTTACCCAATGTGTTGGCAACGCCTCATATCGGATTTGTGACCAAAGAGAATATGGAGGAGTTCTTCCATACCTCACTCAAAAATTTATTAGCCTTTTTGACCGGCTCGCCGATTAACGTGATTAATGGCGTACGGCCGTTTTTGCCAGATTCGCAGGTATCAAAGCAGATGCACGCCAAAGGCGTTTGACAATTTTTGATGTACTAAATACAGTTTATTGCTGTACTAAGTTTATTATCAATAAATAGCTGATAATCAACATTATTTTTTGATTTGAAATGACTCAACACCAACTGCGGCGCAGTCAGGATAAACATCTGGTTTTGCGGTAGATACACGCGCTGCCCGTACCAAGGGGTGTGCCAGCATACGCTTCATGATCTCGTCGCACAGGGTCTCTTGCAGGTGAATATGACCCGGCGCGATGATGTCGGCAATCGTTTGACGCATGAAGTCGTAGTCAACCACCTCACTTAAGTCATCTTTGCTTGGCGTATTGTCGGAGAGGGGTACATAAAGATCGACATTGACGATGACGCGTTGTTCGCCCTTTTTTTCGAACTCATGCACGCCAATATTCATGTTGATCTCAAAATCTTTGAGAAACAAGCGGCGGCAATTCGAGAGGTCAGGGTGCTGAAGGAGGGCGAGTGTCATTGGAGTGTCAAAAACGTTTTTAAAAGTAAAAGATCAGAAGAGCAGGCAGAGATCAAGTCAGAAACATGACGTCTCGTTTAGAGGGGTTTAGGTGCTGCCCTCCGTCAACAAAGAGTGTAGTGCCTGTAATGGCGTGTGCCGATGCTAAGTACGCCACAGCATCGGCGATATCTTTGGGGGTAGAAGATTTTCCTAAAGGTGTTTGTTGGTGCGCCCGCTCAAACCCTTCTTGTGTTTGATCCCCAGAGATCAACGTCAGCCCAGGTGCGAGCCCAACCACTCTGAGCTCGGGTGCATACGCTTGAGCAAGCAAGGTGGTGGCTTGGTAGAGTGCTGATTTTGACAAGGTGTAAGACAAGAAATCTGGATTCGGATTGGCTAGTTTTTGATCTAGTAAATTAATAACCACAGAAGGATGAGTGAACTCGCGTGCAGAGATTTTTTTTGCGCTTAGGCGCGCGCGATAAAGATCGCGGCTCAGTGCAATCGGAGCGACCGCGTTAATCTGCATGTGAGTGGCAAACTGCGTGGGGCTAAAGTCTTCTGCATCATCAAAGGCGAATAATGAAGCGCTATTAACAATGCAATCTGGCAGGCCAAGTGAGGCCGCGCACTGGTCGACTAACGAATCCACCTCGGCTTGTTTTGCAAAGTCTGCCCGCAGTGCAACAGCGCGTCGGCCCAAGCGTTGAACGGCCAGAACAGTCTCTTGCGCCTCGGCGACCGACTGGCCATAGTGCACACCGATATCCCAGCCGTCTTGCGCTAAACGTAGAGCGATTGAGCGCCCTAAGCGCTTTGCAGCACCCGTGACGAGCGCGATTTTTGCAGAAGCATGCATCACATGGCCTCGTAGGTTTGGGCGATTGTTGAATAAACGATCATTGTATGTCCTCGTAGCCTTGATGATTCATATCGCGACCTCGCAACCTTGATAGCTTTTGGCGATACAGCGCGTGGCGAGCTCTTGGGCTCGGGTCACAGCTTCTTTTGACATCGTTTCAGATAGTTCGGCAAGGGGGCGTACGGCACTCTGCTCGCCCAGACCGCGTGCAATATCAAGCCACATATACGCCAACATTTTGTTTTGCGCCACGCCCAAGCCTTTCGCATATAAGGTACCCAGTTGACGTTGCGCATGCGGATCGCCTTGAGCGGCCGCCCGCGCAAACCATTTGCGCGCCTCGACAGGATTGGGCTTCACACCAAAACCATTCAGATTCATCATCGCCAGACGATACTGTGCGCTCGGATTTGAAGCGGCCGCCGCCAACCCATACCAGTGCAAGGCTTGTTTGTCGCTGTGTGCCACGCCTCGACTAGCTTCATACATAAATCCCAAATGGTATTGCGCACTAGCGTGACCTTGCGCTGCAGCCTTTTCAAACCAGACCCGCGCGAGCTTGTAGTCTTGCGCAACGCCCTGGCCGTTGTCGTACAACACCCCCAACATGTTTTGTGCGTCTGCGTTGCCGCCTTGTCCAAGCTTGTTGAGTTGTGCGACGGCCTCTTGGGTTTTGCCATCGTCAAATAGTGCCATGCTTTCAGCAACGGTTTGCGCTTGACTGTTTATGCATAGCAGTATCAGGCAAGAGGCGAGTAAACCGCGCAGCTTCACGTGATCCTATGGCAAAAGGTAGGTGAGTAACTTCGTGTCATGTGAGTATGAGGCAAAGGGCAAATGAATGGCTTGGTGTCATGTGACGTTGATCGACAGTTCAAACCTACAATTATGACAATAAGTTGCTGCGAATTTTAGAGTAACCACTAGCTAAATCGTAGGCGTGCCCAAGTTGTAGCACGCTCATGTCGTTTTGCACCGGGCCAATAATCTGTAATCCAACGGGTAGGCCGGCACTCGTAAAGCCAGCCGGTGCGGCCAAGGCCGGCAGGCCCGCCATCGTCGCTGGGATGACTGATTGCATCCAGCGGTGGTAAGTGTCCATGGGTTTTCCGGCGACTTGCTTAGGCCAGTGCTCTTCGGCTGCAAACGGACTGACCTGCGCTGCGGGCATGACTAAAAAGTCGAAGATTTCAAACAGGCGTCGCAGCTCTTGATACCAGGCCGTGCGCACTTTGGCGGCGGCAAACACATCGGGCCCTGACAAGGCTAAGCCGCGTTCGATCTCCCACACTGCCTCTGGCTTGAGTAGGGCGCGCGAACTGGCAGAGTGATAGTGGTGGGCATTGCCCCCTGAGAAAGTAAAGCTGCGCAGCGTGAGCCAGGCATTCCAGAGTTGTTCGAGATTAAAGTTTGGCAGGGCCGCTTCAACCGTACAGCCGATGGTTTTGAAGTGTTCAAGCGCGCTCTCGGTGATGCCTAAGAGGCCTGCTTCGATGGGTAAGTGACCGCCTAAATCGCTCAGCCATCCAATGCGAGTGCCGCGTAACTCGCGTTCAAGCGGTTGCTCAAATAATTTGACATCATCTTGTCTGCGCGATAACGGCAAGCGCGCATCAAACCCAGCTTGCACCGAGAGCAACAACGCCAGATCAGGGATATTGCGCGCCATCGGGCCCGTGACGCTGAATTGCTGAAAAAAAACTTCTTCGCCTGGGCCGTGCGGCACACAGCCAGGCGAAGTGCGAAACCCAAATACGTTGTTAAAAGCCGCAGGCGTGCGCAGAGACCCCATCATGTCAGAGCCGTCAGCAACTGGCAGCATATTTAAGGCCAAAGCAACGCCCGCGCCGCCGCTGCTACCACCCGCGCAGCGCGAGGGGTCGAAGGCGTTGCGTGTGATGCCATAAACGGGGTTGTAGGTGTGCGCACCCAAGCCAAATTCAGGCGAGTTAGTTCGCCCCACAAAAATTGCCCCTGCCGCGCGTACACGGGCGTTGGCGGCAGAATCCGTTGTGGTGACTTGGCCTTTAAAAATTGGCGAGCCGTTGGTCGTGACCAAGCCAGCGACGGGCGCGATATCTTTGGGCGCCTGCGGAAACCCATGCAGCACGCCCATGCTTTGCTTAAGGCTTAACTGAGCATCGCGTTCGTGTGCTTGCGCAAATAGGGCGTTGGGGTCAGGCATGGCCACGATGGCGTTGACGGTTGGGTTTTGTTGGTCTATCTGCACCAAGTAGGCTTCAAGAACTTCGATACAAGAGATCTCGCGGCGATGAATCGCACGCGACAGGCTCACAGCATCGAGCGAAACAATAGAACTGGAGGAGGCGGTGGCTGAGGTCATGACAAGCGCTCGTGCAAAAGACGCTATTGTGCCACCGCAGCGCTCGGGATGGCTTGGGCGCGGTCGGCTAGTTCAGAACGCGGCTTATCAAGGATTTCCCTAGCTTCCATCGGCACCTCCACTTTTGAACGCTGACAGAGTTTGGTCGTTGGCCACTAATTTCTACCAAAATTGGGTGTCAATGAGGTATCTTGTTGATTCGAGAACAATATTGATTGAGCCGCACAGGCCAACAGGAGCAGACATGACACACGCGCGCCCGCACGGTTTCAACACATCCATCGTCCAATCATCAGTCAGAGTGCAGCGTCCGGTTTTGACCCTAGCGTACGGGAGGCATGGTCTGCCTCTGTTATGCGGGTACGCTTGGCTGCCTCAGCGGTTAGCCGTGGCGCTGGCGTGCCTGGGCATGCTCTTTACTGGTGGTGTCTCTCAGGCTGAAAGTGCTGCAAATTACCCAAGCCGCAATATCTCAATTATCGTGCCCTTTACGCCTGCGGGCACCACCGATATTCTGGCCCGTATGATGGCCTCTAAGCTTGGTGAAAAATTTAATCGCACCGTTGTGGTTGAAAATCGACCCGGAGCCGGTGGCAACACCGGTAGCAACGTTGTCGCCAAAGCCGCGCCGGATGGCTATACCTTGCTGATGGGTACGATCAGTACGCATGCGATCAACCCGTCGTTGTATAAAAATATGCCTTACAACGCGATCAAAGACTTTGCACCGATCAGTCGCATCGCCAACGTTCCAAACTTGTTGGTCGTCAATAAAAATGCTCCTTACAGCACCTTTGCCGAACTTGTCGCTTTTGGCAAAGCCAATCCTGGTAAATTGACCTTTGGCTCTTCGGGTAGCGGCACCACCCTTCACCTGTCAGGCGAGTTGTTCAAGCAGATGACGGGGATCGAAATGACACACATCCCTTATAAAGGGAGCGCCCCCGCGGTGTCTGACCTGATCGGTGGTCAGATTTCTTTGCTGTTTGACAATATTCCGACTGTTTTGCCGCAAGTAAAGTCAGGTAATTTAAAAGGTCTCGCCACCACGGCAGCCACCCGCAATCGCGAGCTGCCGGACATTCCGACAGTGTCTGAGAGTGGTCTGACAGGTTTCTTGGTGATGTCGTGGTTCGGCTTGTTGGCGCCCGCGGGCACACCCGCTGACATCATCGAAAAACTAAACCTTGCCGTGGTTGACATTATCAAAACTCCAGACGTGCAGGCGCGAATTTTGGCGATTGGTTCCGAGCCGTCCCCTGAAACCCCCGCGCAATTTGCGGCTTTCATTCAAGCTGAAACCACTAAGTGGGCAGAAGTCGTGAAAAAATCTGGCGCTTCAGTTGATTAAGATGATGAGCTTGCCTTAGCCCCGCCCATTTACGGCGGGTTGATTTTTTAGTCAGGACAGAGCAAAACAATGAGTTGGACTCCCGAACTAGAAGAACTAGCCCTCAGAAAAAAAATGTCACTCACCATGGGTGGCGAAGAGAAGATTAAGCGTCAACACGACAACGGCAAGTTAACGGTACGCGAACGCATCGAGCAACTGGTCGATGTAAAAACCTTTCGCGAAGTGGGCGGCCTTGCTGGCTCGGCGACGTATGACAGCGAAGGAAAATTAGTCAGCGTCATGCCCTCGAACGTTATTATCGGTCGTGCACAAATCAACCAACGGCCGATCGTGCTGGTGGGCGATGACTTCACGGTACGCGGTGGTGCCAACGACGGCGCGGTTGGCGACAAGATGATTTTTGCTGAGCAAATGGCCTGCGACTTACGCTTGCCCCTCGTTCGCTTGATCGATGGCACAGGCGGCGGGGGCTCAGTTAAAAACATCGAGAAAATGGGGCATGCCTTATTGCCCAAAATGAAAATCTGGGCATCCATCACCCGTAGTTTGGCTCAAGTGCCTTGTGTGTCGTTGGCCTTGGGGTCAGTGGCCGGGCAGGGCTCAGCGCGCGTGTCAGCCAGTCATTATTCGGTGATGGTCAAAGACACCTCGCAGCTGTTTGTCGCGGGTCCGCCGGTCGTCGCACGGATTGGTCAGCACTATACAAAAAATGAGCTGGGCGGCAGCCAGATTCATGCGCGCAATGGCGTGGTCGATGATGAGGTGGCCTCTGAAGCTGACGCATTTATCGCGGCGCGCCGTTTCTTGTCGTATCTGCCTGCCTCAGTGCATGAACTACCGCCGCGTGGCGCTGTACCCACCGAAACCGCTGATCAAAGCTGGTTGCGCAACGCCATCCCGAAAGATCCCCGCAAGGTTTATAAAACCAGACCAATCATTGAGGCCTTGGTTGACCCAGGTTCGTTTTTAGAAATGGGCAAGCAGTGGGGACGTGCAATCATCGGTGGTTTAGCGCGCGTAGATGGCTGGCCCGTGGTGTTCGCGGCAAGCAACCCTTATCACTACGGCGGCGCCTGGGATCGTCAAACCTCTGACAAGTTTGTGCGCATGATTGACTTGGCCGAAACCTTTCACTTGCCCTTGATCAATATGGTGGATGTGGCCGGTTTTCAGATTGGTATCGAGGCTGAACAAGATGGCGTGATGCGGGCGGGTGTGCGTGCGCTGACGGCAGTCTCGCAATCGACCGTGCCGTGGTGCTCAGTGATTATGCGTCGTGCCTTTGGCGTGGCGGCTGCTGGCCATCAAGCCCCAGGGCGGTTTAATTTTCGGTATGCCTGGCCTTCGGCGCAATGGGGCTCATTACCTATCGAGGGCGGCCTTGAAGTCGCTTATCGTGCCGAGATCGAAGCCGCGGCCGACCCCGAAGAGAAACACGCCGAAATCGAGGCCCGCGTGCGAGCCTTGACCTCACCGATGCGTAGCGCCGAGGCGTTTGTGATCGAAGACATCATCGACCCCGCCGAAACACGCGCCGCGTTGATTGAGTTCGCAACGCTCGCAGCGCCCTTACGTCAGGCGGGAGTACGCACGGTGACCTACCGGCCTTGAGGTGGCGACTGAGGTGACGAAAGACCGTTGATTGTTGTCCGATCCAAAAGGGTCGTTCAATGCTGTACGATACAAAAAAATTTAAAAAATACTTTACTCAGGAGACCCCCATGTTTAAGCAATCATTACTGTCAGTCGCGGTCGCTGCAACCCTCTGTTTGATGCCCGTGCAGGCGCAAGAAAAAATCTCTGGTGGGGTCGTCAAGATTGGTGTGTTGACCGACCTGTCAGGCTTGTACATGGCGAACGTGGGTCCGGGTTCGGTGCTGGCGACAAAACTTGCGATCGAAGAGTTTGGTGGCAAAGTGGCGGGCAAACCGATTGAACTTGTTGTGGCTGATCACCTGAATAAGGCTGACGTTGCCGCGGCGCGTGCGCGCGAGTGGATCGACCGCGATGGTGTGGACGTCGTGACCGAATTGGGCAATAGCGCCGTTGCGTTAGCGGTGATGAATATTGCGGCCGAAAAAAATCGAATGACGATGGCGACAGGTGCTGGCTCTTCGCGAATTACTGGCGCAGACTGCAAGCCGACTAACGTGATGTGGGTGTATGACACCTACGCCCTGGCAAAAGTCGGTACCTTGCCTTTAATTGAGCAGGGTGCAAAAAAATGGTATTTCATAACAGCCGATTATGCCTTTGGCCATTCACTTGAAAGTGACGGCGCTCGGTTTATTAAAGAAGGCGGTGGTTCGGTGGTCGGGTCATCGCGGTATCCTTTTCCGGGCAATGATTTTTCGTCCTATTTGCTCTCGGCGCAAGGCAGTGGCGCCGACGCAGTTGCCTTTGCAAGTGCTGGGGGTGATTTGTTAAATCAAATTAAACAGGCCAACGAGTTCGGCTTGGGAAAAAAGCAAAAACTGGTTGCGCTGTTAATGAGCATTGCCGATGTGCACGGTGTTGGCTTGCAAGCGGCGCAGGGCATGAATTTCGCAGAGACCTTTTATTGGGATATGGATGACGAGACACGCAAGTTTGCGCAACGGTTTTTTAAAGAAATGGGAAAAATGCCAACTGCGTTGCAAGCCGGCCAATACTCGGCGATCTTGAATTATCTGCGTGCGGTCGAAAAGTCGGGCAGTGACGATGTCACAACGGTGATTAAGACGCTGCGCGAGATGCCCATTCGCGATGCCTTTGCGCGCAACGCCAAGTTACGTGAAGACGGCAAACTGATTCATGACACTTATCTGGTGTCGGTAAAGTCCCCCGCTGAATCCAAAGCCCCTTGGGATTACTACAAAATCGTAAGAACCGTCTCGGGTGAGCAGTCGTTCAATCCTTTATCTGAAAGCCAGTGTCCGCTGGTCAAAAAATAGTCATACGATCACTTAAAGAGCAGAGTCATGATGGATCAGGTGTGGTGCGAGACGTTGGTAAAAAAAGTTAATGCCGATGAGAGACTGGTGTGGCGAGGTCGACACCTATCGACCTCCTTTTTGCTGCAAGTCGATCAGGTCGACTATGTGATTCAGATCTTGGCCGGACGTATTGCGACTGTGAAAAAAGGCCCCTTCCCAATAGCGGATTGGGTCTTTGCCTTGCGGGCAAGCGAGGCTGCTTGGCTCGAGTTCTTAAAGCCCCTACCCAAGCCTGGCTTCAATGACGTGATGGCGATGCTTAAACTGAAGCAGCTAAAAATGGAAGGTGATTTATACCCCTTGATGTCGCATTTGCTGTATTTCAAAGACGTGTTGGCCAGCGTACGCAATTGTGAGGTGGCAGCATGAGCACAGCGGTTTGGATCGAACCGATTGTGGGTCGCTACCTGCACTTGACCTTAAACGGGCAAGAGCAACGCGTTTATTTCGAAGAGGCCGGTACGGGGGTGCCTTTGCTCTGTTTGCATACGGCCGGCGCCGACACGCGCCAGTATCGCGCCTTAATGAACGACACCGAGTTGCTCAAACAATTTAGAGTCATTGCCTTTGACTTGCCCTGGCATGGCAAGTCTTCGCCACCCGAGGGCTGGCAAAACAGCACGTATCGGTTGTCGTCACAAGATTACACGCAAGCGATTCTGGCGGTTGTCGACGCGCTGCAGCTCGCTCGGCCATTGGTGATGGGCTGTTCGATTGGCGGTCGAATCGTGCTGCACCTTGCGCTCGAACACCCCGAACGGTTTGGCGGGGCGATTGGTTTGCAATCGGGCGCGCACGTTGAGCCTTATTACGACCTTGAGTGGCTGCATCGCTCAGATGTGCATGGGGGCGAGATTGCGGCCGGAATTGTCTCCGGCCTAATTGGCCCGTTGAGTCCTGCCCAACACAAGTGGGAAACTCTTTGGCATTACATGCAGGGTGGCCCCGGCGTGTTTAAGGGCGATTTATTTTTCTATAACGCCGATGGCGATATTCGCGATCGCGTCAAACAGATCGATACAAAAAAATGCCCGCTTTGGTTGTTGACGGGTGAATATGATTATTCGTGCACCCCAGAAGATACGGCCTTTTTAGGCAAAACAATCGAGGGTGTGACGTGGCAGATCATGCAGGGGATGGGGCATTTTCCGATGAGCGAAGATCCTGACAAATTTCTGACCTATCTCAAACCGGTTTTGCAGCAGGCCTTGCTCGCCCGCAAAGCCTAGCCAAAGCGCTGAGACGATTCTGGCTGCAGGTTGCCTGCTGCTGCGACGGCATCCGCGCCATTCGCCGATGTCCCCTTTTCTGCCCGAGGGGCGTGTCACTGAGGGGGCCTCACCGGCGAGTCGCGAAAGCCCTACAATCACACGAGTCCTTTTATTTTTGTTTTCATGAAAAATTTACTACATCAACTGTGGGCAACTGCTCTGCAGCCTCAGAATACGCGCTGGTTGGTTCTGGGAACCGGCTTTTGGCTGGGTTGTCTGTCGTGGGTCAGGCATTTACATCTGCCCGACGAGGGGCGTTACGTGGGTGTGGCCTGGGATATGGCGCGCGCTGACAGCTTTTTAGTGCCGTTGATGAACGGGCTGCCTTATTTTCATAAACCGCCACTGTTTTATTGGCTAACCGATTTGTCGGTGCTGGTGTTTGGGGCGCATGAATGGTCGGTGCGTATTCCCTCTTGGTTGGCTGCCTGGTCAAGCGCAATCGCTTTATATTTTTTTATGCGAAAGCACCGTGGCCGCAAGCCGGCGACGCTGAGCTTAATCATCTTGTGCACGCTTCCTTTGTTTTATGGTGGTGCGCAATATGCCAATCTCGATATGTTGGTGGCAGGTCTGATCACCCTCACGATTCTGGCTGGTGCCGAGGCGGTTTTGCGCAGCGAACAAGGGCAGACTTACCGCTGGTTCTCAGTCGCGGCAGCGGTGTTTGCGGGCTTTGCTATTTTGGCCAAAGGCTTGATTGGGCTGGCCCTGCCGGGTGGGGTGCTGTTCTTTTGGCTGTTGTTCTCAAAGCGCTGGCGCAAGCTTGGTGTGTTGCTTTGGCCGCCGGCCATTCTGGCCTTTATTGCCGTAACCTTGCCGTGGTTTTGGGCCATGCAGGCGAAGTTTCCTGAGTTTTTTAATTACTTTTTTATCCATCAGCAATACGAACGCTTCGTTAGCCAAAGCTTTAATAACCCTCAACCGCTCTGGTTTTATTTGCCTGTGCTGTTTGGGATGACCCTACCTTGGTCGCTTGGTTTGCTGGTCGCGTTTAACCGTCGGTTTTGGCAACATACGGTGCAATCGCTTGGCCTGTTGATGCTAGTTTGGGTGCTACTTATTTTTATCTTTTTCTCGATACCGGCTTCTAAGCTAATCGGCTATATTTTGCCGGCGCTGCCGCCTCTGGCGGTGCTAAGTGCCGAGGCGTTACTTTTGGCCTTGCAGGGGCGCTGGGCTTCGCATATTCCTCGCACGATCGCCACATATTTTGTGATTTCAAGCGTGACTTGCGTGGTTGGGATGGGCGTGTTTCGTTTTATTCAAACAGATACCGCCTACAAAATGGGCGCCCAGATCGCCGCACACAAACAACCAACCGATGTCTTTGTGTACGTGCGAAGCTATCCCTTTGACCTCGCGTTTTATGCCGGTGCAACACAACCTGCCTGGGTAGTCGAACACTGGGAAACTCTGATCAAACGCGATAACTGGCGCAACGAACTCGCCGATGCTGCACAATTTAACCCTCAACTAGGCCGCGAGACCCTCATTGACTTTAAAGAGTTCGTGCGCCGTTTGTGCGCGAGCGAGCAAAAAGTCTTTTGGCTGCGCGGCGACGAGTGGGTGGTTGCACACTTACCCTTCTTGCAGCAGATCTCTCCCTTCTTTGTGCAACCCGATGGTGGTCGCGTCTGGAAACTTGAAACAGATGCTGCGTTTAAGGCTAAGCTTTGTCTGACCAACTAAAATAACAAGCGAGTTGCCTAGGTACCTCAGTCACTAGGCAGCCAAGCAACCAAGCAGTTTTATCCCGGAGACCCGCGCATGACCACTGAAGTCAAAAATCCAAAAATCAAAACTCCCGAGTCGTTGCGCAGTGCACGCTGGTTTGCCCCCGATGATTTGCGCTCGTTTGGCCATCGTTCGCGTGCCATGCAGATGGGCTATGGCCCCGAAGACTGGGACGGTAAGCCAGTGGTCGGCATTATTAATACTTGGTCTGATATCAACCCCTGCCATAGCCATTTCAAACAACGTGTTGAAGATGTGAAGCGCGGTGTGTTGCAAGCGGGTGGGTTTCCGCTTGAGTTGCCCGCGCAGTCGTTGGCGGAACAATACGTCAAACCCACCACCATGCTGTATCGCAACTTGCTGGCGATGGATGTCGAAGAGTTGTTGCGCTGTCATCCGATCGATGGTGCAGTGCTGATGGGCGGGTGTGACAAGACCACGCCTGCGTTATTAATGGGTGCCACCAGCGCCGGGCTGCCAATGATTTATGTGCCCGCGGGCCCCATGTTGCGCGGCAACTGGCAGGGCAAAACGCTGGGCTCTGGCTCTGACGCCTGGAAGTTTTGGGACGATCGCCGTGCCGGCCTGATTAATCAAACACAGTGGCTTGAGATCGAAGGCGGTATTGCGCGCAGCCATGGCACGTGTATGACCATGGGGACGGCCAGCACCATGACCGCCATTGCCGAGGCCCTTGGCATGACGCTGCCAGGTTTCTCATCCATCCCAGCGCCCGATTCAAACCATATGCGTATGAGCGCCGAGTCGGGGCGTCGCATTGTCGACATGATCTGGGAAGATCTGACTCCTAACAAAATTCAAACCCACGCCGCCTTTGAAAATGCGATCGCGGTTGCGATGGCGATGGGCTGCTCGACTAACGCCATCATTCACGTGATTGCGCAAGCCAAGCGCGCAGGGTGTGATATCAGCCTCGATGATTTTGATCGCTTTAGCCGGATCGTGCCGGTGATCGCCAACGTTCGCCCCAGCGGCGAACAATATCTGATGGAAGATTTCTTCTATGCCGGTGGTTTACCTGGCCTGATGACGCGTATCACCCAGCATCTGCACCTTGATGTATTGACCGTCACTGGCAAGACACTTGGTGAAAATATTGCGGGGGCAGGCGTGTATAACGACGACGTGATTCGCCCAGTCGATAATCCTATTTATGCCGAAGGCGCGCTGGCCGTGCTCAAAGGTAACCTTGCCCCCGATGGTTGCGTGATTAAGCCTAGCGCTTGTCCCGCGCATTTGCATCGTCATACAGGCCCTGCTTTGGTGTTTGACGACTACCCCTCGATGAAGGCTGTGATCGACAGCGACGATCTTGAGGTGACTGCTGACCATGTGTTGATTTTGCGTAATGCGGGCCCACAAGGTGGGCCTGGCATGCCTGAGTGGGGTATGTTGCCCATGCCTAAAAAGCTGCTCAAGCAAGGTGTGCGCGATATGTTGCGCATGTCAGATGCGCGCATGAGTGGCACCAGTTATGGCGCCTGCGTGTTGCATATTTCGCCCGAGTCGTATGTGGGTGGCCCATTAGCGCTTGTCAAAAATGGCGACATGATTTCTGTTGATGTGCCGGCCCGCACGATTAATCTCGAGATTTCTGACGCAGAGATGGCAGCGCGTCAAGCGGCCTGGAAAGCCCCAGAGCCTCGCTACGAGCGCGGCTACGGTTGGATGTTCTCTAAGCATATTGAACAGGCCAATGAAGGCTGTGACTTTGATTTCTTGCGAACCGATTTTGGTGCGCCCGTTTCTGAACCTGATATTTATTGATAGAGATCTTCAATGAGCACACTTAAAAAAGAAACTCGCGAAAAACTACTTGGTATCAGCACGGCCACGCTGGCAACCTGCCTCTTTAAGCGTGGCTTGCGTAATCAGTTTATTCAGGGCGTTCAGCGTTTATCAAAGTCAACTAAAAATATGGTGGGCGAGGCCTTTACGCTGCGCTATATCCCAGCGCGTGAAGATCTCAACACGATGGAGGTCTTTAAAGATCGCAGCCATCCGCAACGTAAAGGCATTAACGAATGCCCTGAAGGTGCTGTGTTTGTGATCGATAGCCGCAAAGACGCACGCGCGGCTTCGGCAGGTGGTATTTTGGTTGGGCGGTTGATGGCTCGCGGGGTCGCGGGTGTTGTCACTGACGGTGGCTTTCGTGATTCGGCTGAAATCGCTGAGCTCGGTATCCCCGCCTATCATCAACGCCCGTCAGCGCCCACCAATCTAACCTTGCATCATGCGATCGATGTGAATGTGCCAATTGCTTGTGGCGACGCGCCTGTGTTTCCGGGCGATGTGATGGTGGGCGATGCCGATGGCGTGATCGTATTGCCGGCGCACCTGGCAGACGAGTTGGCTGCAGAAGCGTTTGAAATGACGATTTTTGAAGACTTTGCAACCGAAGAGGTCAGAGGAGGGCGTTCGATCATGGGCTTGTATCCCAATACCGACCCGCAAACAACGGTTGATTTTCAGGCTTGGCGCAAAAAGACCGGCCGTTGAAGAGTTTGCTGGGTTTGCTTGATGCTCGGCCCCGGCTCATGGGGTGGAGCTTAAGGCTGACAAGAAGAGGGGGTGGTGGGGTGAACGACGGGGCTCGAACCCGCGACAACCAGAATCACAATCTGGGACTCTACCAACTGAGCTACGTCCACCACAGAGCGAGGATTTTAGCATGTTTGTGCTCAGTTTGCCCTCTCTTAGCGGTTCCACGCATGAACGGTAGGCCCTTGAAATGACTGCATTGCACGCGCTTCTCAGCGAGTACTGGCCTCATATCTTGTTTGCTGTGTCAGGGGTGGCAGGTACGACGGCTGCCGTGCACGCAGCCATGACTAAACGAGATGTGCGTGCCGCGATTGCCTGGGTGGGTGTGGCCTTGTTTTCGCCTATTTTTGGGGCGTTGCTTTACCTGATCGCTGGCATCAACCGTGTTCGTAAGCAGCGTATCACGCAGCCAAGGGCCGGGACGATTTATGCGGAAGACGTGCTTGAACAGGTCTTGGTGCAAGACGTTTGCGTGACTTCAGGTGCACAATTTGCCACGCTGAAAGTTTTAGGCGATCGGGTCAGTCACTATAAAGTCCTGAACTTTAACGCGATTCAAAAGTTGCGCGGCGGCGATGAAACCTATCCCGCGATGCTGTCAGCCATTCGGGGTGCGACCCAGTCGATTGCCCTGCAGAGCTATATTTTTGATCAGGATGTCTTGGGGATTGAAGTGGCGCAAGCGTTGATTCAAGCGCAAGCGCGTGGTGTGCACGTTCGGGTCTTGATCGACGCGGTTGGGTCAAAGTACTCGAACCCGCCCATTATCAATATGTTGACCAAAGGGGGTGTTAAAACTGCGTTGTTTATGCGTCCTATGTTTGGCTTGCGCTTGGCGTATGCGAACCTGCGTAGCCATCGAAAATTGCTCGTGGTGGATGGTGTGCACGGTTTTACGGGCGGCATGAATATTCGAGCTGGATTTTTGACCGCCGTTGCCAAAGCAGAGGTCACACAGGACACGCATTTTGAATTGCGCGGCCCAATTGTGCATCAGTTGATCATCAGTTTTGCCCATGACTGGCAGTTCACCACACAAGAAAAACTCAAAGGTCCCGAGTGGTTTGCACCCGCCTTAGGTCAACTCGCAGAGCAAGGGATACCGATGCGCTGTGTCGCCTCGGGCCCCGACGGCACCTTGGGGAGCACGCACAACATGTTATTGGGCGCGCTATCGGTCGCGCAGCATCATGTGCGTATTCAGTCACCTTATTTTTTGCCTGATCTCGTGTTGATCGCAGCGTTGTCAACGGCCGCGCGCCGGGGGATTGTGGTGGATATTGTGGTGCCGGGCGCCAACAATTTGAAGCTCGTCAATGCTGCCATGATGGCGCAGCTTGATCAGTTGATTTTGACAGGCTGCCGAATCTGGCAAGCCCAAGGTAATTTTGATCACTCTAAATTGTGTACGGTAGACGGCGGCTGGTCTTATGTTGGCTCGTCAAATATTGATCCGCGCAGCTTGCGTTTGAATTTTGAGCTTGACCTTGAGGTGTACGACCGCGGTTTTGCTGCAGGGCTTGAAAGCCAAATCGACTCTGTCATTGCACAGGCAGAGCGCATCACGATTCGTACGCTTCGACGGTTGCCGTTTTGGCTCCGGCTGCGCAATAAGGTGGCGTGGTTAGCGTCACCTTATTTGTAGAAAGTTGCCCGGTCGCAATAAGGCGATGCGTGATTAAGGCGCAGTTAAAGGATCCACTTTTGGATCAGCCGCCGGCCCTACGCCCGCACCCTTGATGTCATAGCGTGTCATTGAGTCTTTCACAACGCCTTGCGCTTTCATCTCTTCAACAAAGGTACGCAAAAACAAGGCCGCGTCGGGGCCTTTTGTTTTGGGTACACCCATTGCTTGGTTGATCACCATAAAACGCTCGGCTAACATCCGAACGCCAGTCACACCCTTGGTGTCGGCTTCAAGCTGTTGCTTGACGCCCGCAGCGACTTCAAAACCCTTGTCTAGAAAGCTCGCAACCACGACTTGTGACGACGCCACGCGTTCGAGGGGGGCGTTTTTAAGATGCCGTGTGAGAAATAAATCATAGGCACTGCCTTTGCCGACTACAACACGGTTGGTCGCGACATCAACATGGTCGTTGCGCTGGATGCTTGAGTTGTCGCGCACCAAGTAATACCCTTCGATTTGCACATAAGCGGCTGTGAAAGCGATATCTCTGCCACGCTCGGGGTCGATCGCAAAAAACCCGACATCGGCTCGCCCAGCTTCTAGAGTCGCGACTGATTTACCGGCAGTTTCGTTAACGATCAGTTCAACCGGTACGCCCAGTTTTTTGCCAAGTTGCATCGCCAAGTCGATCGAAATGCCAAAGGGTTTGCCTTGCGCATCGCGGTTAGCCAACACGGGGTTACCAAGGTTAAGCGAGGCGCGCAGCACTCCGGTGGGGGCAAAAGCTTTAATTAGATCGGCGTGCATAGCTGAAAAATCCTTATTTGTTGATTGAGTTTGGGCGAGGCTGGTGCTGGCTAAGCCACCAAGTAAGAGCGTAGTCGCAACGATGGTCGAACACAATATTTTCACTTTGTTATCCTTTTTTTCATTTTTTACCTTTTTGCGCGCACAACCGACTCAAGTGTTTGTCACACTTATAATAGGCTTTAATCAGTTGTTGTTTCGAACCCCGTCAAAAAGCTTAAATAAAACATCATGAAGAGTCTCCTTTTAAAGCTTCCGGTTGCGTCTCGCGCGCTGCGTAGTGCGCTACTCGTGGCACTGTCGCTCGGCGCAAGTTACGGCAGTAGTTTTGCGCAAACCAAACCGCCAGGCGCGTTTGCGACCGTCAACGGCGTGCCTGTGCCGCAGTCTTTGATTGATACAAATGTGAAAGTCAATATTGCTCAGGGGCAAAAAGATTCGCCCGAGTTACGCCAAGTGATTCAAGATGAACTTGTCAATCGTGAAATTCTGGCGCAAGAGTCGACCCGATTGGGTCTTGATAAAACCAGTGAGGCGCAAGGCCAGTGGGCGCAAGTGCGTCAGACCTTTTTGGTCGAACTGTTGCTTAATGATTACATGGCGCGCAACCCCATCCCTGAGGCCTCACTTAAGACCGAGTACGAACGGCAGATGGCGCTGATGAAAGACCAGCAGCAATATCGCTTAAGTTTAATCGTGACTTCAACTGAGGATCAGGCCAAGGCGGTGTTGGCGCGGCTTCGCAAGGGCGAAGCGTTTGCAAAGCTTGCAACCGAGACGTCTCTTGATCCAAGCAAAAAAGACGGCGGCAATGTGGGGTGGGTGGTGCCGGCCCAGATTTTGCCTGCTATTTCAAACGTGATGGTGAACTTGGTAAAAGGTGCTTTAGCGGCCGCGCCGATTCAAACCCCAGCAGGCTGGAACCTCATCAAACTTGAAGAGACCCGCCCGTTTAAAGCGCCTACCTTTGACGAAGCCAAAAACGATATCCGGCAAATGTTGGTGCAAAAGCAGCGCTTTGACTACGTGAAAAAACTGCGTGAAAACGCCAAGGTGGTGCAGTAACGTCGGCAGATTCGGGGCCGCGGGCTGACCGGGTCGAAGTGCCGCTGCTTTTTTGGTGCTGCCGACTGGAGTCGAACCAGTGACCCACGCCTTAGAAGGGCGTTGCTCTATCCAACTGAGCTACGGCAACATACGCCGAGATTTTAACGTAATGTGTCGAAATTCTCTTCGTTCAGGGTAATCGTTCTGACGCCTTCAAACTCATGTTAGATAAAGAGCTATGTCGCAACTGTTTGTGGTGCACCCCGAGAACCCTCAGCCCCGTTTGTTGAAACAAGCGGCGCAACTGCTGCAAGGGGGTGGCCTGGTGGCAGTGCCCACTGATTCAAGCTATGCCGTGGTGGCGCGGCTGGATGACAAGGGGGCGGCAGACGCCTTGCGTAAGTTGCGCGGGCTTGACGATCGCCACCATCTGACGATTTTGTGTCGTGATCTGGCTGAAATCAGTCAATTTGCACGCGTCGATAATGCTCAATATCGGTTGCTCAAGCTGGCCACCCCGGGGCCCTGGACCTTTATCCTTGAGGCGTCACGCGAGGTGCCTCGTCGGGTGTCGCATCGGTCGCGTAAAACAATCGGGATTCGAGTGCCTGGGCATCCGGTCACGCTTGCGCTGCTCGAACATGCGCAAACTCCGCTTTTGTCGACCACCTTGATCCCTGAAGGCGACGAGTTCGCCCTAACTGACCCCCTCGAGATCCGCGAGCGCTATCAGCATATGTTGGCGGCCGTGATTGACGCGGGCGCCTGTGCGCTTGAGGCGACCACGGTCATTGACCTAACGACCTCACCACCCGAGGTGGTGCGGCGTGGCCGTGGCGATCCAACTGCACTTGGACTTGATTGAAAATTTGACCGTGTCAGTGATGTGATGCCCTATTGAGCGACCATAAACCTCTACAATCGCAGCATGGAAGATCTGATTCAAACTCTAGCCCTTTACGCCTTGCCTGTGCTCTTGGCGATCACTTTGCACGAGGCCGCTCACGGCTATGTTGCCAAGCTCTTTGGTGATCCAACGGCCTCGCTTGCCGGGCGTGTCAGCCTGAACCCAATTCGCCATATCGACCCGATCGGCACCATTGCAGTGCCCATTGGCATTTTGGCGATGTCTAGCCTGTTTGGCGGCGGTTTTTTGTTTGGCTGGGCCAAACCAGTGCCTGTGGATTTTGGTCGCTTGCGACGCCCTAAGCAAGATATGTTGTGGGTGGCGTTGGCTGGCCCGGGTGCCAACTTGTTCATGGCTATCCTCTGGACAATCTGTCTGCGTTTACTGTTTGACGCGGGCGAGCGAAGCGGCTTTTGGTTTGAAATGGCGCGTGTGGGCATTCATATAAACTTAGTGCTTATGGCCTTGAATTTATTGCCTATTTTGCCCTTAGACGGGGGGCGGGTGTTATTTAGCCTGCTGCCAAACCGGCTAGCCTGGCAATATGGCCGCATCGAACCCTATGGCATGTTGATTGTGATCGCCTTGCTGGCTACCGGTGTACTCAGTGCCGTGCTCAATCCTTTGGTTACGTTCGGCGAGCAGGTCGTTCGACTTTTTTTATAGATCGCCCTGCAATCCGGTAAACTATCGCACTAACTTCCTATAGGTGCTTTTGCGCCTTGACTCGCGTTCTGGATCCCTTCATGGCCACGATTTCGACCTCTAAAGTCCCCCAGTTCATGGGCAGCATGGTTGCCTTGGTGACGCCAATGCACCCTGACGGCAGCCTTGATTACAAAAGCTTCAAAGCACTGATTGACTGGCACGCCCAAGAGGGCACCGATGCACTCGTCATTGTGGGCACCACTGGCGAGTCGCCCACCGTGAATGTTGACGAGCACGCCGAACTGATTCGCGTCGCAGTTGAGCACTCCGCGGGGCGCATTCCTGTCATCGCAGGCGTGGGCGCAAATTCAACTAGCGAGGCGATTCATCTGGCCGAGCACGCTAAAAAAGTCGGCGCGCATTCTGGCTTGTCAGTCGTGCCTTATTACAACAAGCCTTCTCAAGAAGGCATGTATCAACATTTTAAAGCCGTGCAAGAGGCCGTTGATTTGCCCACTATTTTGTATAACGTGCCAGGTCGCACCGTGGCTGATCTGGCGCACGATACCGTGCTGCGTTTGGCTCAGGTGCCAGGCGTGATAGGTATTAAAGATGCAACCGGCGATATCGGCCGTGGGGCCTTACTCATTCGCGATTTGCCCTCTAATTTCTTGGTGCTAAGCGGCGACGATGCGACTGCTGCCGCTCTGATTTTGCTGGGCGGACGCGGCAATATTTCTGTCACCGCCAATATCGCGCCACGTGCCATGCACGAGATGTGTGGTGCCGCACTGAAGGGCGACGTTGCAACCGTGAAACGCGTCAATAATTTATTGGGGCCTTTGAACAAATTATTGTTTGTTGAAGGTAACCCTGTTCCAGTTAAGTGGGCGTTGGCTCAGATGGGGCGTATTCCTACCGGTATTCGTCTGCCTCTGGCCCAATTAAGCGCTCAGTTTCATGCTCCTTTGCGAGCTGCAATGTCAGAGGCGGGGTTGCTTTAAATGAACAGTTTGTTGAATAAAAAATATGGTCTGATTTCTGCGCTGATGGCGTTGTTGCTTTTAAGTGGCTGCGGCGGGTTTCGTTCGATGATGAGCGGCGACGACTCGATTGATTACAAAAGCGTAGTGCGGACCGACCCTTTGAGTATTCCACCCGATCTGACGCAGGCCGCTAACGATCCTCGTTATCGTTCACCTGCCTCAGGCAGCACGACGTTTTCGCAGTATCAACTGGCTCAAACAGGTGGCAAAGGTGTGCCCTCGGCTGCTCAGTCAGGCGTGTTGCCCACACGGGCTGACATGCGTGTGATGCGTGACGGCGAATTGCGCTGGTTGTCGGTCGAGATGCCCCCTGAAAAAGTCTTTTCAATGACGGCAGATTTTTGGACAGATGCTGGCTTTACGCTTGGGGTGACGGATCCTAAAGCTGGTTTGCTGGTCACGAACTGGGCTGAAAATCGTGCAAAAATTCCTGATAGTTGGTTACGCCAAGCGTTGGGCACGGTCTTTGATGGTATCTACGACAGCGGCACACGGGATAAGTTTCGCACGCGTATCGAGCGAGCTGGTAGTCGGACTGAAGTCTACATTTCGCATCAACACATGGAAGAAGTCAGTAAAGTTTCTTTAGCCGATGTCAGCGTTCGCTGGGAGAACGCAAAAGAAGATCCGGGCTTAAACGCCGCAATGCTGGCCAGGCTGATGGTTTACTTAGGTGAAGACGTTGACGGTGCACGTAGAAAAATGGTGCAAACGGCACCTGGCGCACAAGACCCTAAGGTCACGGCACCGGCGGGCGATAAGAGCATGCTGGTGATTGCAGAACCGTTTGATCGCGCTTGGCGTCGTGTGGGCGTGGCGCTCGACTCGGGCGGCTTCACGGTGGATGATCGTGATCGCGCGGCCGGTGATTTCTATGTGCGTTACGTCGATACAGATACTGGCGAAAAACGCGAAGAGTCCAACTTCATTAGCCGCTTGTTCGGCGCGAAGGATCCGACCAAGGCGCCAATTTACCGCGTACGTGTTGTTCAGCAAGGTAACCAAACGCAAATTACCGTGCTCGATGCCCAAGGCGTGCGTGATAACAGCGCTACGGCGCAGCGTCTGCTCAGCGTGCTAAGCGGCAAGATGTAGGTTTTATTCTTTCCCCTGAAAACGCGACGGTTTAAGCTGTCGCGTTTTTTTTTGCGACTTTGCATTGATATGTTCCAAAATGGTGCATTTCTTAACTCAAGCTGTGATGTCCGGCACTATCCGTTAATTCTCTTTGCATCTCGGTTTTAGATTCGTCATGATGATGTTTTAATTGTAATAATTAAATTTTTGATTCCTCCAATCGATGCATCCGACTGAGCAACGACACTGGCCGACTGACTTAGGCCTCTCAGACCCCACAGGCCATTCTGCGGCAGAGTCGGCGCTTGCGTCTTGGACAGCACGTCTGTCGCTTGACTTCAATCTAGACCCACATCAGCCTCATCTTAAGACTAGGCTCAATCATCAGCATCTTGGCCCGTTGCGCATTCAAAAAGCCTTGTACCCAGAGGGTGCTTCGCCTTGTCACGCCATTATTGTGCACCCACCCGGCGGCATTGCCGGCGGTGATCGACTTGAAGTGCTGATCAATAGCCAACCCGGTAGCCATGGCTTGGTCACGACACCCTCGGCCGCAAAGTGGTATGGCGCAAACGCCTCGCTTGAGGCTTCGCAGTTAATCGATATTGACTTGCAGGGTGCCTTCGAGTGGTTGCCGCAAGAAACTATTGTTTTTAATCGGGCACGTGTGCGTTCTGATATTGATATCAGGGTGGGTGAGCATGGGGCAATGTTAGGTTGGGATCATCTGATCTTTGGGCGCCGCGCCTCGGGCGAATCTTTTGCTGAAGGTCATTTTCGGCAGTCGTTAAAAATCCAGATTGATGAGCAGCTGATTTGGCACGATCGTTTAGCCTTGGTGGGCGATGATGCCTTGTTTGCTTCGCCCATCGGTCTGCGTGGACATTACACCTGTGCCACGCTGTGGGCAGTTTTGCCTGCTTCTAAAACATTTGACGAAGCAACAGTCCAAACCTTGCGCGAACACTCTGTGCAGTTTGCCTGGACAGCTCTTCATCCTCGGTTATTGGTGGGTCGGCTGTTAGCTGAACCGCGTGAACTTAAGTTTTTATTACAAGACGCTTGGGCACACTTGCGCCTGGTCGTGCTTGGTTTGCCAGCCGTTGCACCACGCTTGTGGGCGACTTGATGATTACGATAATAAAAGTTGTTAAGGGGTAACTATGGATCTGACACCACGCGAAAAAGACAAACTGTTGATTTTTACTGCAAGCTTGCTAGCCGAACGCCGACGTGCTCGTGGCTTAAAGCTTAATGTGCCCGAAGCCATCGCCATGATTTCGGCGGCCATCATGGAAGGCGCACGCGACGGAAGAACCGTCGCTGAACTGATGAGCGAAGGTCGTAATATTTTGAGTCGACAAGATGTGATGGAAGGCGTTTCTGAAATGATCCCCGATATTCAAGTCGAGGCGACGTTTCCGGATGGCACCAAACTTGTCACTGTCCATCAACCTATTCAGTAGTCATCCGTCGAGATTTTTTGGAGAAAAAGATGAGTACCACACCAATGATTCCGGGCGAGATGATCGTTGCCCCAGGTGAAATTGAAATTAATGTTGGCCGTACCACCACAAAAGTGCTGGTTGCTAACACCGGTGATCGCCCTGTGCAGATCGGGTCGCACTATCACTTTGCAGAAACCAATGCCGCGTTGCGTTTTGATCGTGCGCAGGCGACCGGGTTTCGTTTAAATATACCGGCGGGTACTGCTGTGCGTTTCGAACCGGGTCAAGAGCGCGAGGTTGAACTCGTGGCTTTAGCGGGTGATCGGCTGGTGTATGGCTTTAGAGGTTTGGTGATGGGGGCCTTAGACAAATGAAGATTTCAAGACAAGCGTACGCTGAGATGTACGGCCCCACCACGGGTGATCGAATTCGCTTGGCCGATACGGCCTTGTTTGCGATGGTTGAAAAAGATTTCACCATCTATGGCGAAGAGGTTAAGTTTGGTGGCGGTAAGGTGATTCGTGATGGTATGGGTCAGTCGCAACGCATGAGTAAAGACTGCGTGGATACCGTGCTGACCAATGCGTTGATCATCGACTACTGGGGCATCGTCAAAGCCGATATCGGGATTAAAAATGGTCGTATCTCGGGTATCGGTAAAGCGGGTAACCCGGATGTGCAGCCAGGTATCACGATTGTGGTGGGCCCTGCTACTGAAGTGATCGCCGCCGAAGGCATGATCGTCACAGCCGGTGGTATTGACAGCCATATCCATTTAATCTGCCCGCAACAAATCGAAGAGGCCTTGAGTTCAGGCGTGACCACCATGATTGGCGGCGGCACAGGCCCAGCCACTGGCACCTTTGCCACGACCGTTACACCTGGCCCCTGGCATTTGGCGCGTATGTTGCAAGCGATGGAATCCTATCCGATCAACATCGGTTTGTTAGGCAAGGGTAACGTATCGGTGCCAGGTCCGTTGCACGAGCAGATCGAGGCAGGTGCGGTTGGGCTGAAGTTGCACGAAGATTGGGGCAGCACACCTGCTGCCATCGATAACTGTTTAAGCGTGGCTGACGAAACCGATACGCAAGTGGCGATTCACACCGACACCTTGAACGAATCAGGTTTTGTCGAGGCGACGATTGATGCGATTAAAGGGCGTGTGATTCACACGTATCACACTGAAGGTGCAGGGGGTGGTCATGCACCTGACATCATTCGTATTTGCGGTGAATCCAATGTGTTGCCTTCGTCAACCAACCCGACACGTCCGTTCACTATCAATACGCTCGATGAGCATCTTGATATGTTGATGGTTTGCCATCATCTTGATGCCTCAATTGCCGAAGACATCGCGTTTGCTGAAAGCCGCATTCGCCGCGAGACCATTGCTGCTGAGGATATTTTGCATGACATCGGTGCGTTTTCGATGATCTCGTCAGACAGTCAAGCAATGGGTCGCGTGGGCGAAGTGATCATGCGTACGTGGCAGACCGCGCACAAAATGCGTGAGCAACGTGGCTCGATGAGCGAGGCGGGGTTTTCAGATCCTTCAACCAGCGACAACGCGCGCATCAAGCGTTATATCGCCAAGTACACGATCAACCCTGCGATTACGCATGGAATGGATAAAGAGGTCGGTTCAATCGAGGTGGGTAAGTTTGCCGATTTAGTGTTGTGGCGCCCGGCCTTTTTTGGTGTCAAACCTTCGACCGTGATTAAGGGTGGTCAGATTGCGATGGCTGCGATGGGTGATCCCAATGCGTCTATCCCGACACCGCAGCCGGTGCACTTCAGGCCGCAGTTTGGTGCCGCGCAAAGTGCGATTGCGACCAGTTGCATCACCTTTATGTCTGGGATTGCGATTCACAAAGGGTTGCCAGCTGAATTGGGTTTAAAGCGTCATGTTGCTGCAGTGCAGGGTATGCGCAGTTTGACTAAGGCCGATATGAAGCTCAATGCCGCAACGCCAAAAATTACGGTGAGCCCTGAAAACTACAAGGTCTATGCGGATGGCGTATTGCTGGATTGCCCGCCGGCAACGATTTTGCCGATGGCGCAGCGTTACTTTTTGTTTTAGGGTTGAGGCATAACATGGCAATCATGTTGAACGCGCGCCGCGCACACGATGATCCACAGTTGCGTAACGACAGCGCGGCCTGGCCAGAGCCTTGGCCCGTGCTTGAACTGACGCTCGAAGATCGCCAGCGTTGGCGTTTGGCTGCGATGTTGCCCAATGGCCGCGCCGTAGCCGTGATTCTGCCGCGTACCGAACATATGCAGCATGGTGATGTGCTGTGCGGCGACCAAGGTGAACGTGTAGTCGTGCAGGCTGCCGTTGAAGAGCTCTTTTGTATTCAAGCCAACAACCCGTTTGAGTTGATGCGTATTGTGTATCACCTGGCCAATCGCCACGTGCGAGCAATGCTCACGACAGAGGCCGTATGGATCCAGCCTGATCCTGTGCTTGCGGATATGGTGCGGCGCTTGGGCGGCACGGTAACGGTAGTGCAACATGCCTTTATCCCTGAGGGCGGCGCTTATGCGGCCGGGCAGGGCGGTGGTCATCACCATCATCAGCATGCCACCGAATGTGGTGTTGAAGAGCACGACCAAGCCATGGGTAATCTTGGCGAAGAACTCTCAATCGCGGCGCATGCGCGGGCTAAGTCGTAAAGCGATGATTCACTTACCACCATCCAAGGCGTGTGAGCCAGATCAGGCTGCACCACTGAGCAACCCTGCGTTGACCCAGATCCAGTCGCTGCTAGCCGCGTTGCATCTGGCAAGCCCCGCCTTACCCGTTGGTGGCTTTGCCTACTCACAAGGCTTAGAACAAGCGATCGAAGATCGCTGGGTGACTCAGGTTGAGCAGGCCTATGTTTGGATTCGCGACGTACTACTCTTGAATCTTGCGCGGCAAGAGTTGCCTTTATGGTTGGCTTGCCATCGAGCGGTGTTGCAACAAGATTGGTCGGCTTTGGCGACGGCCAATCAAGAGCTTTATGCCTTGCGCGAAACTGCTGAATTCAGGCTCGAATCTGTGCAGATGGGGCACTCGATGACGAAGCTGTTTGCGCAATGGCCTGAGGGGGCTGCGCTCAATGCACTATCGATCGAACAATGGACATACCCCGCGTCATATGCTGCGTTGGCAGCTATTTCTGGGGTCGATGAGATGATGGCGCTGACCGCCTATTTGTGGAGCTGGGTTGAAAATCAGGCGCTCGCTGCGGTCAAGATTATTCCGTTGGGGCAAATTGATGGTCAGACGCTTTTGCATCGTTTGAAGGGCGATGTCGAGCGCGCGACTGAGATCGCACGTTCAACCGACCCCGCTCACGCTGGTTCAGCGGCCTTTGGCCTTGCGGTTGCAAGCGCCAGGCACGAATCGCAATACAGTCGTTTGTTTAGAAGTTGAATGCTTGAGATAAATTATTTTTTTGTAGTTGTTATTTTTTAGGATTGCACCATGAACGCTTCTACCCAAACAAATCCCTTGCGTGTTGGCATTGGTGGCCCCGTTGGATCTGGCAAAACCACGCTTGTTGAAGTTTTATGCAAACGCATGCGTGATCAATACCAACTGGCTGTCGTCACCAACGACATCTACACCAAAGAAGACGAACGCTTATTAGTAGCCGCCGAGGCACTCACCGCTGATCGCATCATGGGTGTCGAAACCGGTGGTTGTCCACACACAGCGATTCGTGAAGATGCCTCAATCAATCTTGAAGCGATTGATCGCATGCAAAAACGTTTTCCAGATCTGGATTTAATTTTTATCGAATCGGGTGGCGATAATTTAGCGGCGACCTTTAGCCCCGATCTATCTGACCTCACCATCTATGTCATCGATGTGGCAGGCGGCGAAAAAATCCCCCGCAAAGGCGGCCCCGGCATTACACGCAGCGATTTGTTAGTGATTAACAAAACAGATCTAGCGCCATACGTTGGCGCCAACCTAGACGTCATGCGCCACGACACCGCCCGCATGCGCGCCGACCGCCCCTGGGTGATGACCAACCTCAAAACCGGCGACGGCCTGGATGAGGTGATTAAATTTATCGAAAAGGCAGGGTGCTTGGCTGCGAAGTGATTGTTGTTTCGCGCATGTACTCGTGATTAGCTGAAGTAGCGATAGAAGACGCTTACAAGTCCTTACTAAATCTAACAACTATTTCCATTGTTTTTTGCGAAGATTGCACTGTTCCGTTTGCCTAGTATCTAGGTTGACAGCAGTCCTTTTTTGTACATACAATTAGATAGTTGAATAATGATTGAATTTGATTGGGTAAAGTGTCAACGCAATGTTGTTGAGCGTAATTTGTCTTTTGAACGAGCAAATGAGGTTGATCTAGAGGCGGCTTTGATTTCACGCGATGAAAGGCAAAATTATGGTGAAGATCGGTATGTGGCGCTTTGCCACTTAGATAAGCGACTGCATGTTTTATGTTTTACAGAGACCATTTGCGGAATTCGCGTGATCAGCTTTCGTAAAGCGAACAAAAGAGAGGTTCTTCGTTATGAAAAAAAACAAGCCACTGACTGACCAAGAGGGTGAAGTTAGGGATTTGTCGCATTTGGATCAAAACATCTTTAAGCCTGCTAAAGAAGTGTTGCCTGAATCGTTGCTCAAAAAAATCGCTGTTCGTGGGCAGCAAAAGTTACCGGTTAAAGATCGAATTACGATTCGGTTATCTCATGATGTTGTGAGTCGGTTTCGTGCTACGGGTCAAGGATGGCAAAAACGCGTAGATGCTGCGCTGAGAGATTGGCTGAGCAGTCACTCGTTGAATTAATTAATTCGGTCGTTGATGAGAAACTATCGGTGCACCAAATGAATCCACCCAGCCGATAGCCATTCGGTGAGCGTATCCACAGCTTCGGGTGATAGTTTTTGTGCGGCTGGATCGGCGCCAGACAGTTCACGCGCGTCGGCCAAAATCTTTAGCCCCGCCTCAGCGGCCACGGGCGCGACCTCTCCATTAATAAACAGGTGCTTGCCGCGATACAACATGCGTGTGCGGCGATCAAGAGCCCAGTGTGTGTATGGTGCTTCTTGACCTTGCGTGGTCTCATTGTCAGACTCGCCATCGTGCATCGTATCGTGATCATCATCATCACCATGGTCACTATCAAACACCGCAGACTGATTTGGCTCAGTCAACCAGCATCCTAAAAATCTCTGCGCCAGTGCCGCATTAAATTGAATTTTAGACACGGCTTGCACCGCTGCATCAATCAAACCATCTGGGATCTCAGCGGGGTGTGCGCTGGCTTGTTGCCCCGCGTCGCGATACAAGGCATCAAGCTTGGGGCCGGGCAAGGGTGGCTCGCCATAGGGCCCGCTCGCCAGCCCCGCGCGTGCCACGATCTGATCTGCGGCGGCTTCAAGCATCCCGCGGGCCAAGGCAGCCTGATCGGGTGCCCGAAAGCCGATTGAAATCGTCATGCAATCGTTGTCGAGCGCCACACCATCGTGCGCCGCTTGCGGCGGCAGGTACAGCATGTCGCCGGGCTCTAAAACAAACTCTTCTTCTGGGGTAAAGTTTTTTAAAATTTTGAGTGATAAGTCAGAGATCAGGGTGAGATCGCGTTGCTGACTGATCTGCCAACGCCGGCGACCTTGACCTTGTAATAAAAATACGTCGTAGCTATCAAAGTGCGGTCCAACACCACCACCGATTGTCGCCAGACTAATCATCAAGTCATCCAGGCGTGTATCGGGCACAAAGCGAAACTGATTCATCAAGGCACAGGCGGCGTCGTCTTGAATATCGACACTTTGTACCAACAGCGACCAGTCAGGCTCTGATGCCTTTGGTAAACGCGTAAAGGGACCACGATCCATTTGCCATTGACCTTTTTCACGCCATACCAGGCGCGATTCGACATCATCGCGGCGACTCATTTTTTTTAGCGCGGCAGTCGACACTGGCGGTTTGAAACCAGCAATCGCCTGCCGAATCACCAACGGCTTGCGCTGCCAATACGTTTTCATAAACTGAGAAGGTGTCAAACCACCAAGCAAAGCAAGAGGTTTATTTGGATTCATGATGTGTAGCCTGTTTTTATTGCGTGGTCTGCCGTTCGTATCTGCGCAAGATAGGTACGTAGCGCAAATTGAATATGAAGCGAATCAAAGCTGCAGTTTTTTAAGTTGATACAACGCTTCAAGTGCTTCGCGCGGGCTTAAAGTATCTGGATCAAGTGCGGCTAAGGCTTGTTGCAACGCTTCTTGCGCTTCACTGATCTCGGCCGCCGCAGTAGCCTGAGCCTCAGCATCCACGACTTCGCCAAACAATCCTAGCTGCGGGGTCGGAGCGCCTTGCGCTTCAAGCCGTTCAAGTTCGCGGGTGGCGTGGCGAATCACTGCCTGCGGGATGCCCGCGCGTTGCGCGACTTGTATCCCGTAGCTGCGGCTGGCAGGCCCATCTTTGACCTCGTGTAAAAACACAATACCTGAGGGCGATTCGGCCGCAGCAAGATGCACGTTTGCCGTGTTCGCCTGCTCGCTTGGCATTCGAGTGATTTCAAAATAATGCGTGGCAAACAATGTCAGTGCACGGTTATGTGTGACCAAGCGTTGCGCAATCGACCAGGCCAAGGCCAAGCCATCATAGGTGGATGTACCGCGCCCAATTTCATCCATCAGCACCAAACTTTGTGCCGAACTCGAAGCCAAAATAGCCGCGGCTTCAATCATCTCCATCATGAAGGTCGAGCGCCCGCCGGCTAAATCATCGGCTGCGCCAATACGCGTAAAGATCCGATCAAGCGGACCAATCGCGGCGCTTTGCGCGGGTACAAAGCTGCCCACGCGCGCCAACAGTGCGATCAGGGCAACTTGCCGCATGTAGGTTGATTTGCCGCCCATATTCGGGCCTGTAATCACCAACAAAGCGCGGTGCGCATTTAACGAGCAGCTGTTTGGGGTAAAGCGTTCGATCGCGCGCTCAACGACTGGATGACGGCCTAAAGTGATCTCAATGGCTGAGTGATCTAACAGTGTTGGTGCCACCCATTGATGGTGTTGGGCGTGATGTGCCAGTGAAACTAAAGCATCAAGCTCAGCGCAGGCTGCGGCGCACTGTGCTAGTTGTTTTACTTGCGCAGTCAGTTGTTCAAGCAATTGCTCGAACAGCCATTTTTCTCGGGCAAGCGAACGGTCTTGTGCGGATAAGACTTTGTCTTCCCAGGATTTGAGTTCGGGCGTGATGTAGCGCTCGGCGTTTTTAAGCGTCTGGCGCCGACGATAATCGTCAGGCACTTTTTCGGCTTGCGCGCGACTCACTTCAATAAAAAATCCGTGCACGCGATTAAATTCAACACGTAGCGTGGCGATACCCGTGCGAGCGCGTTCGCGCGCTTCAAGCTCAAGTAAAAAGGCGCCGTTGTCCGTTGAGATGGCGCGTAACTCATCAAGCTCTGCGTCAAAGCCTGTGGCGATGACGCCGCCGTCACGCGCTAACGCAGCTGGCTCTAACGCGATGGCGTGCGTTAACAGTTCTTGCAAGCCTTCAGGTGGGGTGAGTGCTTGAGCGAGAGCTTGCAAGCGCGGCGTCGAGTTTGTCTCGAGCCTATGCTGTAGTTGTGTCGTAGTCGTCGACTGACCTGGCTGCGACGTACTGTCAGCAGTTGCTAAAAGTTCAGACGCCTGCAGCGGTGCCAGCGCTGAAAGCACCTGCTGCTGCACCGCCGGTAACGCGCTTAAGGCGTCGCGTAAGCTGGCAAGTTCGCGCGGGCGCACTGACAGCAGGGCGATACGCGTAGCAATCCGTTCAAGATCAGGCAGCTTGTTAAGTTCAGTGCGCAGGGCTTGCAACAGTGGCGTCGCATGCAGCAATTCACTGCGCTGCGCGCTAGCCGTCATCAAACTGCCAATCGCCTGTTGACGCTCAAGCACCGGCGCATTGTCGCGCAAGGGATGATGCAACCACCTGCGCAACAACCGGCTACCCATTGGCGTGCAACAGTTATCCAAAATCGAAAATAAAGTCGGCGCCTCTTCGCCAGAAAGAGTACGCGTTAATTCAAGATTGCGACGCGTCGCTGGGTCCATCAACACATACTGGCTGGCCCGATCGGCCACCAAGGTCTGCACATGAGACAGTGCGTGGGCTTGCGTACGCCCGGCGTAGCGCAATAACGCGCCCGCTGCGCACAGCGCGGTGGGTAAGTC
>CAMCZQ010000010.1 GCA_945887835.1 Bordetella parapertussis
GTTGGGGTGCAGGCATGCAAATGAACGTTGATCTTACGTGGCATTGGCATAAGTGGGCGGCCATTAGCTGTATCGTTGTTGGCGCAAAAAAGAAAGCGACTGATATTTTTTCAGACATGCTCGCGCGCAATCCCAAAGACATGTATGCCCTTTCGAGCCTCGCCCACCTAAAGGCTGAGACTGGCGATCAGGCCGGCGCAGTCAGTGTCTATCAACAGTTGGTGAGCGATGAGCGCGCTCCGGTTTCGGCTTGGTTCAACCTGGGGTATCTGCAGCAAGAGCTAGGGCACCTAAGCGAGGCAGAATCCTCGTTTCGTCGCGCCTTAGCGCTCAACCCTAAGCTAGATCAGGCTTGGTACGGCTTGGGACTGGTACTGATCGAGCAAGGTCGCTTGGAAGACGCCACTGAGGCACTCGAGCAAAATACCAAACTGCAACCGATGAGCCCCTACGCCTGGTATCAACTTGCACGGGTTCATCTCGATCGCGGTGCGCCCGAGGCCGCCAAAAAAATCATCCAACATCTGAAGGGCTTTGAACCAAAGTTTGCCGCGCAACTTGAGCGCGAAACAGGATTATCTGGCTGAAGCCTAATTTGAGATTTGAGATAGCTGGTTCTTGTCTGTGATTTGTCATATTTCTTGCAACAACGCTCTTTGTTTATTTTTTAATTTTTAATTTTTTTATGATTCGATGAGGCCTAGGCCGAGTCAAGACCGAAATAACCCAGAGCAATCTGGCCTGTAAAAACGTTGAGGAGGCATCACCGTGCAATTAACCGAAAAACATCGGACCTACTGGCAAGCAAACTTAAGGATCACATCAATCTTGTTGCTGATCTGGTTTGTGGTCACCTTTGTCGTGAGCTATTTTGCGCGCGATCTGAACTTCACTTTTTTTGGCTGGCCTTTTAGCTTCTGGATGGGTGCGCAAGGGTCGTTGGTGGTTTATTGCCTAATTATTTGGTTTTATGCCAATTACATGAACAAGCTCGACGTGCTGCACGGCGTGAGCGAAGACGAGGACGAATAACATGGCCGGAATGACACCTAACGAGGGTGGTGTGTTTGCATCAAACACCACCAACTCGGCGTTTAAAAAACAACTGAATAAAGTTTACACCTGGTACACCGGTGGCTTTATTGCTTTCGTTGCTGTGCTGGCTGTTGCTGAACAGATGGGCCTGACCCGTGCCTGGATCGGTTATGTCTTTTTAGCAGCCACCGTCTTGCTCTATGCGGGCATTGGTTTTATGAGTCGCACCAATGACGCTGCAGAATATTATGTTGCGGGTCGCAGAGTGCCAGCCTTGTATAACGGTATGGCGACTGGGGCCGACTGGATGTCGGCGGCCTCATTCATTGGCATGGCCGGTACGCTGTATTTAACCGGCTATAGCGGCCTAGCCTTTATTATGGGGTGGACAGGCGGCTATTGTTTGGTCGCGCTATTTTTAGCACCCTACCTGCGTAAGTTTGGGCAATTCACCATTCCCGACTTCTTGGGCGAGCGCTACGACGGCAACCTACCAAGATTACTAGGGATTATTGCCGCGATCCTGTGCTCATTCACCTATGTTGTCGCCCAGATCTATGGCGTGGGGTTAATCACCACGCGTTTATCTGGCGTGCCTTTTGAGATTGGTATCTTCTTGGGCTTAGGCGGCATTCTGGTTTGCTCGTTCTTGGGCGGCATGCGTGCCGTGACTTGGACTCAAGTTGCCCAGTACATCATCCTGATCATCGCCTACTTGGTGCCTGTGATTTGGCTCTCCGTCAAACAAACCGGCAATCCAATCCCACAGGCGATCTACGGCTATCAGCTTGAGAAGGTCACAGCAAAAGAAGCACAACTGCTGAAAGATCCTAAAGAGCTGGAAGTGATCGCTGCGTTTAAAAAACGTGCAGATGATGCTGACGCTAAGCTCAAAAATGTGCCAGCTGCAATGGCTGCCGATAAGGCTGCCGCAGAAAAAGCTGTTGCCGATTTAAAGTCGGCCAACGCGCCTAAAGCACAGCAAGATGCCGCCGCGAAAGCCTTGGCAGCACTTCCAGCCAACGAGGCCGCCGCTAAGGCTCAGTACACCAGAGATAAAGCAGCAAACATGGCACGCACTGCACCTTTGGGTGGTATGCCAAGACATGCGACTCAGTTCGCGGGTGACCCGAACGGCGATGAAAAAGCCAAAACAGCGTTCGACACTTCGCGTCGAAACTTCTTAGCGTTGATCTTTTGCTTGATGGTTGGCACAGCGGCTTTACCGCACATTCTGATGCGCTATTACACGACGCCTTCAGTCAGACAAGCGCGCGAGTCTGTGACATGGTCGTTATTCTTTATTTTCTTGCTGTACTTCACCGCTCCGGCGCTCGCCGTGTTGGTTAAGTATGAAATGTTCCATGTCTTGGTGGGCACGCCGTTTGATAAGCTGCCCGCTTGGATCTCACAATGGAGCACGGTCGACCCTAACCTGTTGTCAATCATTGACATCAATAAAGACGGCATCCTTCAATTAGGTGAAATCCGTATAGGTGGCGATATTGTAGTGTTGGCCACGCCAGAGATTGGTGGCCTGCCCTACGTGATCTCAGGTATGGTCGCTGCAGGCGGTTTAGCTGCTGCGCTGTCAACGGCAGACGGCTTGCTGCTGACGATTGCAAATGCTTTGTCGCACGACCTCTACTACAAGATGATCAATCCCAACGCACCCACTGCGCGTCGGGTCTTGATTTCTAAAATCTTGTTGCTAGTCGTTGCCTTATGTGCGGCTTATGTGGCATCACAAAAACCGGCGGATATTTTGTTCTTGGTATCTGCTGCGTTCTCGTTTGCGGCTGCGGCGTTTTTCCCTGCACTCACTCTGGGTATTTTCTGGAAGCGTGCAAACAAATGGGGCGCAATCGTTGGTATGTCGGGTGGTTTGGGTGTCACGTTTTACTACATGGTCACCACACAGCCCTGGCTGCGCGGTATCTTTGGCGTGACCTCGCCAATCGAGTTGTGGTACGGCATTCTGCCAATTTCTGCCGGCGTCTTTGGTGTACCGCTGGGTTTCGCGCTGATTATCATCGTCAGCTTGTTGACCCCTGCCCCACGTAAAGACATTCAAGATTTGGTTGACCATGTGCGTTACCCAACGCTGCGCGGTGACTCTGCCAGATAGCATGTAATCGTTCGAAACCGATCACCCGAGCATTTTTTGTAAGGGTGGCGTAAAAAAAGCCCCACAGGGGCTTTTTTTACGCGTGTTCATCGCCGCGCTAGGCGTTGGCAATGGATAATTTTCGCCGTAAGCCTCTCAGTACCGCACCTAACACCGGTATCTTTTCGTAGAGTTCTTGCGCGGCATCCCAGTAATCCCGATGAATCGCAATCAGCCCCTGCTCGTCGAGTATGAAATGGGTGCCACCCTCGATCACATAGGCCTTGCCACGGATCGTAAACAAAAAACGCCAAGTCATGAAAGCATTCGCAGAATCTATCAGCTTGCTTGTGATCACGAAGCGAGGCTCAACAAGTGTCTCGAACATGTGCTGGTAAACCTGACGCACACTCGCCACTCCGCGCAAGTCATTAAACGGATCGCGAAACGTGGCAGTCTGCGCGTAGACTGTCGCAATGTCTTGTAAAGACACAGGGGTGAGGGTTTCAAACCACTCGGCCAATTCGTCAAAGCGCGCATGAAAGGACGTCATCACATTCCTGTCGTCTTATGTAAAAGAGCAAAGCGCAAACGATCGGGCAGCATGCTAATGACTCGAAGGGCAAGTGAAAACGCCTTGGGGAATCGAATTTCAAAGTGACCACGCTCAAACCCATGCATGATAGCGCGAGAGGCCGCCTCAGGCGTCATTAAACCAGGCATTTCAAAATCATTGGCTGAGGTCATCGGTGTTTGCACAAAACCAGGGTTGATTAAGTACACCGCAAGTCCTTTTGACGCTAATTCAAAATAAAGCGTCTCGCACAAGTTTTGCAAAGCCGCTTTGGTTGCCCCGTAAATCAGCGCGCGTGGCAAGCCGGTATAGCCAGAGATACTGGCGATCAGAGATACCCCGCCATGGCCCTGTGCCAACAACTGAGGCACGATCACTGACAAGCCGCGATAGACACTGACCACGTTCAGATCGAAACTTTTCTCGGCCTGCTCGATATCAATTTGCCAGCTATGCGTGGGGTCATAGCGTGCCGCACCCAGAATGACCAAGTCAATCTGACCTAAACGTTCTAAAACGTTCGTAAGCGCCGCTGGCCAAGCCTCAGTATCTGTCACATCAAAAGGCACCACGCTCGCATTTGAATAAGGCGCGGCAACGATGGCGAGTTGGTCGGCGCGTCGCGCCGACAATGCCACCGTTGCGCCAGCCTGCAAGAGGGCGTGTGCCAAAGCTGCACCAATACCGCTTGAAGACCCGACAAGCCAAACGCGTTTGCCCACCCAAGAGGTGACCGGTGGATTTAGTGGTTTGAGCATGAACCTAGAGCGAAGAGACATCTTCGTTTTCATTGTGCAGGCTTGGATTCATTACGCTTGCGAAAAAATAAGGTGACTTCGCCAAGGTCTACACCAAACTTTGACATGGTTGAACGATTCATCATCGAGGACTCATCCATCTGCCACATCCAGTCATCAAAGTTCACCAGATACTCTTTGCCATCAACCGGTAAACGTAAAACGTAGGTCCAGCGTAAGGCATTACCCGACACGCGCCCAGTTGCCACACCGACGACATCATCGGCAGTCCCTTGCCAGCTGCCGTCCGCCTGACGCTTGAGCGTCCACACACGCCGTTGTTTTTCACCATCAGAATAGGTAAAGCGTTCGTCTAACGTGCCCTCGTTAGGGCTGATCCAGCTTGCTTGGATTTCGACATTGAAGCGGCGTGCCACTTCACCGCTACGCTTTTGAAAGATGCCCCAGGCATCAATCGTGCCGTTAAAAAAACTTGGCAGTTCGAGCGTTGGCTTTTCTGCCGCGTAGTGCGCAACATCAACACTTCCGCAGGCCGTCAATAACGCGGCTGTGGCCGAAGCGATCCAGGCTTTTAATCTCATCATGGCTCCTTGCGAGCGTGCGCTCGCGTAAAAAAATATTCAAAGGTACTAGAAAATAAAACGCCCATCGCCATCAGCTTAAAAAACAAGGGCAACAGCGTGTACAACAGGCTCAGGGATAAAACTGAATCGGTACGACCGGGTTGGTAGCCAAATAGTTGCAAGGCTGGCAAGGCTAAACCTGCAGCAAGCGCCAGTGCGAACTTACCGAGCAGCACCCAAATCCCAAAGTAAAAACCCGTGCTTTGGCGGTGAGTGGCTGGTATTGCATCGGCCAGCATTGCGGGCGGCAACGCAACATCTGCGCCAAGTCCGGCTCCTGCCACCACGCACACCAAACCATAAAAAAATATATCGCCTGCACCCACCCAATACGCGCACAACAATGACACCGCAGCCAGACCACTGCCGATCAGCCAAGCTGGCGCTTTGCCAATACGATCTGCAAGCATCACCCAAAGCGGCAAGGCCAACATGCCCGCTAAGAAATAGAGCCCTAAAAAGAGCCCAGCCTGTTCGGGCGACTGCACCACATCAGCAATAAAGAACAACACCAAGGTGGCCGGCACCGCAACGGATATGGCATTGAACAAATAAAACCACAGCACGCGGCGCACGCCCGGCGGCGCCAATGCCTCGCGCCAACGCTCGCGAGCTTGCTTAGGCGCTGGTTGCGGCTTTGGCGACCAGACAAGCGTACAGCCCAGCAAAAGCAGCAGACACGCAGCAAACAACCACGCGAACCACTGATACCCGACCCGTGCTCCGTGCTCGGCGACCCAAACCGCGGGCAAGACTGAAGCCGTGATCACTCCGACTAAGCCGAACGCTTCGCGCCAGGCTGTGACGCGAGCTCTGCCGTTCAAATCGTCGGTCAAGCGTGCACCCCACGTCAGGTAACAGACGCTCAATAAACTGTGCGCGCCGTACACCAGCACGAGCGAACCCGCCAGCCAAACTAACAAGCCCGTAGCCGACCACGCTGGTGGCGTAAACAAGAGCACAAATCCGACTCCCAAGACACACGCTGCACCGAACATGAGCCAGGCCCAGGCATTCTTTCGCTGCTGTACGGCATCCACTAAACGCCCCAGCCAAGGATCTTGCGCGGTGTCGAGCAGACGAGTCAAAAACAAAACCGCACCTAAGGCTACTAATTCAAGCCCGAGCACATCGCCGTAAAATTTAGGCGAAATCATATAAATGGGCATCATCGACATCGCCAGTGGCAGACTAAGCGCCGAATAGCCCAGCAGGCCCACCTTCGTCACCGCTGCGCACCCAGCAAGGCTTGACGCAAACCTGGCTCACTCGTGCGAGGACCCAACCAGATTGCAAAAAAATGTCTGGCCAATTCCTCACTAATTTGCCCGGTCTGCCGCTCACGATGAAAAAATGTGGCACCCTGCCCCGGTTGATACACCCCAGTAATGGTGTCGCCCGCAATCACATTGGGCAACACGCGTTCAAGCGCCCCGCGCCACAGAGTATTCTGGGCAAGCGGCGCCTGCAGCTTCTGCATCTCGTCAACCGAGGCCTGCACCAAACGCTCACCCGCGATGTCACGTGAGTAGGTCAAAGACAATGCAAAGGGCTCACCCTGGGTGTAACGCCCAAGGGGCGCCCATAAGCGCGCCTCGTAAACTGAAAAACCAAACCGAGTGAACTGGCCCTGCCCCACTAACTGCGCGTTTGGCAAAAATGGATTCGAGCCACTCGCCACTGCCTGCGCGCACAGCGCACCAAGCAACAGAACGGCACAGATTAATTTACGCATAGTGTCCATTGTTTAACATCCGTTCGTTGTTCTCTGAATCCGGCTTCGCAATAGGCTAAATACATCCGCCAAATCCGCACAAACGCTTCGTCGTACCCTTGCTCGCGAATGCTGGCAATTGAGGCTTCAAACTGCTGTGCCCAGCGCCTGAGGGTCTCGGCATAGTCCAAACCAAAAGACAAAGTTTCGTGTACGTGCAACCCCGCCGCCTCGCACTCTTTTTCAAAGCGCGTCGGGCTTGGTAACATGCCGCCCGGAAAAATATATTGTTGAATAAAATCTGTCCCACGTCGGTAGGCATCAAAGCGTTGATTCTCAATGTCGATGCTCTGTACCACCACCCGTCCGCCGGGCTTCAGACAACGCGCCAGCATTTGAAAGTAACTTGGCCAATGCAGCAAGCCCACGGCTTCGAACATCTCGATTGAAACGATGTGGTCATATTGCTCAGGCACATCGCGATAATCTTGCAAACGCAACGACACCTGTTGACTCAAGCCTGCCTCTTGGATGCGTTGTGTGGCCCAAGAAAGCTGTGCATCTGACAAAGTGATGCCGACCACTTTTAAGCCACGTTGAGCTGCGCGCTGAGCGAACCCGCCCCAGCCACAGCCGACCTCGAGTACGGTTTGCCCGGGCGTGGCCTGTAATTGATTCAAAATGCGATCGTACTTTGCCTCTTGCGCAGTCTGTAAAGGGCGCAGCGAATCTCCTTCGAACCAACCCGCCGAGTAGGTCATCGATGGATCTAACCAAAGCCGATAAAAGGCATTGCCCACATCGTAGTGACTTAAGATGTTGCGACGACTACCCTTGCGACTATTGTCCTTGAGCACCCAGTGCGATAATTTTTTGAGCAGCAAGGCCCACCAGTGTCCATCTACCGCTTCTGAAACCTGCTCGTTGCGCATCGCCAGGGTGAACAAGGCGAGTAGATTGGGTGAGTCTATCCACCCCCGACGCAGACTTTCGGCGAAGCCAACATCACCCTGACGCAAAATCAAACCGGCTGCCCGCCAGTCGTGGATGTGCAGCGAGGCGTGTAGCGGGCTACCCGTCTGACCGAGCTCAATACTCGAGCCCTGAGGGTCGGTCAGCGTCAGCGAGCCGTGCGTGATTTGTTTTAAAAGCTTAAGCAACAAACGACCCGACCAACGCAAGCGCGTTGAGGCAAGTGAGAGTTGTTGTTCTTGCAGACTCATTTGCAAACCCTAAAAAAAAACTGTTTGTCTTGTCGCTTCATTTGCGAACCTTGGGCAATAAACGTTGTTCTAACGAGTTCATTTTTAGAGCTTGAAATTGTGGGTCACTTCGTCTTGCGGCAAAGGTGGTTTTGCGCGGTATTTTGCCCCCTGCCGCCAAAGCTTGAACGCTTGCAGGTGGATACGCAGCATCACCCCGAGCGTCATCATGGGCATGCTCAGCAGCGCAGCGAGCAAAGCGCGCGTGCGCAAGGGCTCAGGCCGCACGACAATGGCAGTACGCAACAAAGGGCCGTGCTCTTGTTCTGAATCAAAATAATCAATGGCGAGTCTCGGTTGACCCGCGCGTTCGTCTAGTTCAAACTCGTAGCGCCCCTGCACCGCGCAAAAGGGAGACACATGAAACACCTTTTTACAACTAAGCTTTGTGCTTGCCTGAATCGGTTCTAGGTTCGGAGCAGTCAAAAGATATTGATGGCGCTGCCCAAAGGTGTTGTTGACCTCGGCAAGCAATGCTCTGAGCGCACCCGCTTTGTCATGAATCAGCCAAAAACTCACTGGATTAAAGACATAGCCAAAGACGCGGGGAAAACACTGTAGCCACACTGCCCCTCTTTCAAAGCGCAGTTCATTTGCCTCAAGCACACCCGCAAGCCATGGCAGCAAAGTTGTACCGTCACGCGCACCGTGGTCGCACGCCCGAAAACTGACGGGGCGTGCACGCTCAACACCAAATAACCAACTGTTGTACCGCGCTAAGTCAGCAGGCTGGTCTAGCCGCAGGCGCAAACAAAATACTCGGTAGACAAACCGATGCACAAACGGACGCAAGCGCGCGTGCATCACACGCCCACGACACAGCAAAAGGGACTCTTGCCGAGTTGTGTCGTTAATCATAGGTCGCTTTCCAGGGAGGTTCTACGCCAAAGGCGCGCGCCACACGCAGCGCAGATTTCAAGCCGTCCTCGTGAAAACCAAAACCGGTCCAGGCACCGCAAAACCAAGTTCTTTGTTGACCTTGCAGGGCAGGTAATTCTGACTGCGCCAGACTCGCGGCCTGATCAAGCACAGGATGTTCGTATGAAAACCGCGCGATCACCTTGGCGGGGTCGGGTGGCCGATGTGGATTCAGCGTGACGATCACCGGCGTCTTAAACGGCAAGGGTTGCAGCTGATTAATTAAATAGCTCACGGCGACAGGGCGCTCAGCCCCCTGCCCACCCGCGGCCATGTAATTCCAAGCGGACCACACCTTTTGGCGTCTGGGTAACAAGGCCACATCCGTGTGTAAAATAGCTTCGTTTGTTTGATAAGCAAAGCCCGAGAGCACGCGTTGCTCGTTGGGAGTGGAATCAAGCAAGGCAAGCGTGGTAGGTGCGTGACAAGACATCACCACCGCATCAAAGCTCTCGTCACCGCGCGGCGAGCTCACCACCACAGACTCTGCGGTGCGTCGCACCTGCGTCACCGCGCAGCTCAGACGTGCATCAGTCAGTCGCTCGAGCATCGCCTGCACGTAAAGCCGCGAGCCACCCAAAATGGTCTTCCATTGCGGGCGGTTTTCGATTTGCAACAAACGATGATTCAGACAAAAAGACAGAAAAGTCGCTGCCGAAAACTCAAGCACCGCACTGACTGGAGCTGACCAAATCGCAGCGGCCATCGGCAACAAATACCACTCTTGCATAGGTTGCCCGAACTTCTCACGCGAAAGCAAAGCGCCTAAGGTCATTGGGGTTTGACGCACTTCAAGCAGATAACGTTCGGCCTCGCGGTTAAAGCGCAAAATGTCTCGCAACATACTAAGAAACTTTGGCCGGAAAAGATTACTCGGCTGCGCAAAAACAGAACGAAGATTGGTACCTGCCCACTCGATGTCTGGCTCGTGAATCGACACACCAAAGGACATATCGCTGGCGTGAACAGGAACGCCTAAATACGCTAAGAGCGGAACAAGATTGGGATAAGTCAGATCGTTATGTACTAAAAATCCAGTATCTACCGGATGCGTAACCCCCTCAAGCGTCACATCTACCGTATTCGAGTGACCGCCAAAGTAGTCGCCCGCTTCAAAGAGCGTGACACGGTATTGCTCTGCTAAGAGCCAAGCCGCGGACAAACCTGCGATGCCCGAACCCACGACAGCAATCCGCCTTGCCTCTGCTGGCGCAGTCACAAAGCTATTTGCCTGGAGGGTCATGGCGTTTTGGACTCCAAACCAAGCAAAGCCAGGCGAAGCGCTGGACGTTGCGTCTTGGGATCGAGCCAAATCGCTGCGAAGGCGTTGGCAAAGGCGGGTTCAAGAATCGGCTCTAGCTCGGCCCGCGCCGAAAAAAAGTACACCCCTTTACCCGGCACAAACCAGCCCAGCAGACGATCACCAAGGCCAACATCAGGCACGATCGCCTCAAGGGCGTGACGCCAGCTTGCCAGCTGTTCTGCAGAGGGTGCCACTAGCCTCTGGATTTCTTGCAGGGAAATCGTAATAATTTGCTGCGCAGAGAGCTTGCGCAAGTAGGCCAGATCTAGGAGGTGGGGTTGTGAGGCATCAAAGTGACCCGTGGGACTGAGCAAGCGGATGCGATAAAACTTAAAAACGCTCCAGCTAAAAATGCCCTCGCCGCACACCTTCCAAGCGCTGCCAGCCTGCGCCACCACGTGCTCCGGTAAGTCTGGCGACCGAAACCGCGAAGAAACATCGTCAAGGGCTACGCTTGCAGGCATAATTAAGCTTTATCTATATAAAAAGAATACATCTCAACAATTTACACTATAAAGTATAAAAAAATACTAAACAGTAATAAAATATACTTATTAGACACAATTTGTGCTTATCTTGGCCTGCACCCCTTGGCGAACCCGAATGATCGAAACTGTCCCTGTCAAACTGTCATTCAAGCAACAGCAGTTGCAATTTCGCGAGAATGCAATTCTTGATGCGGTGAACCGGCTACTCGCGCAAAAAGGGTTTGACCTCATGACTATGGATGAGGTGGCGGCCGATGTCGGCATTGCTAAAGCCAGTCTCTACAAACATTTTCAATCGAAAGAGCAGTTGGCTGCAGCCTCAATGACGCGTCTGCTCGAGAGCGCCCTAGCGCTTGCCCAAGGGTTGCCCGAGCATCACACGCCGCTCGACAAACTCAAAGCTGTTGTGCGCTGGGCTATCACCGAGCACCTAGGCGGCACCATGCCATTGTTGCCGTCGACTCGCTCAAGCATTCAACAAGCACTGTTGGCCTACCCACCTTACATTGATCGTTTAAGTACGCTCACCGAGCAACTCGGTGACTGGATTGAACAGGCTCAGGCCGCCCGCACCTTGTCTGCCTCGCTGCCGGGCGAAGTCATTTTGTACACAATTTTTGCCCGGTCGTGCGATCCGGTCGCGGACTTCTTAAAAATGGGCGGTGCTTTCTCAGATGAGGACATTGTTGACTTAGTGATTCATACGACCTTCGAGGGTATGGCTGGACAAACTTGACCCGAATCGCAGCCCGCCTTGTGTCAGGCATCGGCTAGAATCGATTTTTTTTTGCGAGTGCGTCATGTGGTTTAAAAATATCAAGTTATTTCGTCTGTCACCGTCTTTTGCCTGGACAGCCCCTCAGCTGGACGCACTTTTAGCTAAAGAACAGTTTGTATCGGCCGGCGCTGCCGCCCCTTTGTCTGTTGGCTGGGTAGCCCCGCGCGAAGAAGATGTGCGTTTTGCTTACGGTGTTGGTCGCCAAATTTTGTGCGCCTATCGTACCGAAAAAAAACTACTGCCCACGTCGGTCATCAATCAGTTTGCTAAAGTGCGCGCCCAAGAGCTTGAAGACCAACAAGGCTTTAAACCCGGGCGCAAGCAATTGCGTGACCTGAAAGAAGAAGTCACACAAGCCCTGCTGCCACGCGCCTTTAGTCTGGCCCGCGACACCCGAGTCTGGATTGACCCGGTCAATCACTGGCTCGTGATTGACACGGCTTCAGCGTCAAAGTCTGAAGAAATCCTCACAGCGCTCGGCAAGGCACTCTATCCGTTTCCGGTCGAACCAATCCAAGTCACAATCAGCCCGGCTGCAGCAATGACAGACTGGGTATTGGGCGGACACGGCCCGGCAAACTTTTCGGTAGATCAAGATGCAGAATTGCGTGCAGGGGGCGACAAGGCTGCGGCGGTGCGCTATGTCAAACACGCGCTCGATAGCGATGACATCCAAAAGCACATCAAATCCGGCAAACAATGTATGCGCCTAGCCCTCACCTTCAATGATCGCGTCTCGTTTGTCTTGACTGAAAATCTGGATATTAAACGCGTCGTCGCTCAAGATATTCTGGATCAGTCTGAACAAAATATGCCCGCCGACGCCAACGAACAGTTTGACGGCGATTTCACCCTGATGTGCGCCGAGCTCAATCAAATGCTGTGCGCGCTAATCGAGGCCCTAGAAGAAAAAGTCTTAACCGCAAAAGCGGCTTAAGCATTCACAAAGAAGCCAGCATGGATCTCATGATTACGAGCAAGATTCTCGAAACACTCGAGACCGGCGTTGTGCTTGAGGTCAATGCTGATGATTTACATGTCCGCGCCTACATCGTTATCTCTGCGGTTGACATGGCAGTGGTCGAAAAACTAATCCCCCTCGCCGTCTTTGAGAGCGGCGCGCAAGTACACGTCGCTGGCATCGAAGCTGCGGGCGATATCACCGAGCAAGTCGTCCAAATTTTAGAAAACATGGAACCCCAAGACGTCGTCGTTTTTTTGTGCGAGACCGCCGTGGCGTATGCTGAAAGCTTGGCCGTGTTAGGATTGACGCACTGAGGGGGTTTGCGCTAAGCGCCACCCTTGATGTTTACCACAGCAAGATGAGAGCCTGCGCTGCGCGCTCAGGCTCGCTTGTTTGAAAGGTGCGTAATCACTAAGGCCACCACCCCGACCGCCATCACCAGTAAAGAAATATAAACCGCCCCTTTACTCATTGCGTAGGTCACGCTCGAATACGTGAGAAAGGCGCAGGTTAAACAAAACAAAATCGGTGTAAGAGGGTAAAGCGGCACTTTAAACGGCCGCTCTGCCTGAGGATCTTTGACTCGCAGCACAAAAAGCGAAACGCCAACCAAAAATAAAAAGGCCCAAAATACCGGTGCCGTAAATTCAACCATGACCTCAAAACCGTCGGTCTGCCAAATGCCCAGACCAACCAAGGCCAGGCTTAAAAGGGATTGAACGCAGTAGGCTGCGACGGGTGAACCACGCTCAGCGTGCCAGTTACCCATAAAACGTAAAGCGGGCCAGTCGCGGCCCAAAGCATAATTCGTACGCGCGCCCACAATCATGGTCGCATTGATACTGGTCAAAGCAGCAACCGCCACAAAAACACCAAGCGCTTTTTCGCCCCAAGGGCCAAAGGCCTTACCCATCAGGTCGGCTGCCACCGCTTTACTGCCTGCTAAGCCCGATAGGCCCAGGCCCGCGAGTACCGCGATATTGAAAAGCAAATAAATCAGTGTCAGAAGCATGATGCTGATCACGATGACCGGCACAATCGCGCGCTTGCCCCCTCGCACTTCAGCCGAGATGTAGGCAGCTTCGTTCCAGCCACCATACGTCAGCAAAACAAAAACCATCGACAACCCAAACATGCCTAAGCTTGGTGAAGACGAAAATAAAGCTGGCGACGCAGGCGCCTCGCCCGACAGCACAAAGCCTGCCACCGCGACACATAGCAAACCCGTCACTTCAATCATAGTCAGACAGGTCTGTACCCACGACGCCGCATGTAAGCCAATCAAGTTAATCAGGGTCATGGCGACGACAATCCCAATCGCCCACAGCGCGGTTGAGTGCGCGCCTAAGTTGATCACTTTGCTCATGTAGTCACCGAACACAAAGGCAAGCAGGGCGATTGACCCTGTATTAATGACCGTTGCCTTGGCCCAGGCGTATAAAAAAGAAACTGGCTTGCCAAAGGCACGCGCCAAAAAATGATAGTCTCCGCCCGCGTGTGGGTAGGTGGTGGCAAGCTCTGCATAGCAGAGTGCCCCCGCCAAAGAAATCACGCCCCCCAACACCCACGCCACAATCAACCACCCAGCATCACCCGTGACACCCGCGACCATTGAGGGTGTTTTAAAGATACCGGCACCAATCACAATTCCGACAATAATCGCGATTGCACGGAAGGCGCTCAACTGCTTGGTGGGTGCATTGCTCAACGCCTGAGATTCAGTGCCTGCGGCAGTTGTTTGCGTGCTGGTGTCTTGAAGCGTAGTCATATTTAGTTACGGGTACCAGTGACTGTGTAGAGTGGTGAATTTTCAAAGACCTGGCCCGAAAATTCATTGCCATTGAGCGTCACATCCATGAAGCGCGATTGATTGCTCTGATCCAAAAACGTAAATTTCAAGCGATTACCCGACAAGGTGGCGCTCAAAATTGGCTGCGTTTTACCGTAGATATTGAGAGTCCCCCCGACGCGCTGATACCGTTGCGTCACTTCAAGCGATACGGGTTGTTGCGAGCCTTCTACGCCTTTTAACAGCCATTTGCCGGCAGCGTTGCCAGGCACGACCCAAAAGTAGCCTTGCGCATACCCCGTGCCGACCGTGTCATCGGGTTCCCAGTCACCCATATTGAACGCATTGGTCACGATGCGCGTGCCGGGTGCCATTTTTAGGATCGTTGGGCGAATTTTTAAATTCAGATCGGGTAATAAATACATAGTGACTACGGTGGCTTTTGAAAAGTCCTCGACAAAAATATCACCGTTAATGATTTTGACTTTGTCCGCAACCCCGGCACGTTCGGTGTTGCGCCTGGCGAGATCAGCCATTTCTTTGTTGTACTCGATACCCACTGCGGTCGCGCCAAAGTTTTTTGCCGCCGCAATCGCGATCTTTCCGTCACCCGCCCCAAGGTCATAAACCAGATCGGTCGGCTTAACCTTCGCAACTTTTAGCATGGCCTCGGCTACCGCGTCATTCGTGGGCACCCAAATGACATCCTTGCCACTTTGTCCAACACGCGGCTCGTATTTTTCGTCACCAAGCTTTGTCGCTTCTGCCGATTGCGCAAAGAGTGGGCTGGCCGCCAAGGTGGCTGCAATAAATGTGGCACCTACCAAAAAACGAAAAGTCATAATTACCCCCATTAACAATTAAAAGAGTCGTGGAAAAAAAGTGTTTGAAGCGCTTGTGCTCAAGGCGCTGCGGTACCAAACTCGGCACCCGCCCAGCTCTCGATATGCTTAATGATATTGGCATAGTCTTTAGGTCCGTCACCCTGCCCGATCGCAAACGATAAAAACTGTCGGGCTGCCGGACTCACTGTCATCGGTACACCAAGCTTTTCGGCCTCTTCGACGCACAACTTGATATCTTTATGCAACAAATCTGTCGTGAAGCGGGTGGGAAACTCGCGTGTCAAAATACACTGAGGAACTTTTTCTTGGGTGATAAACGAGCGGCCGCTTGAAACATTAATCACATCCAACATCGTTTTAGCGTCTAGGCCCGCCTTGGCGCCGTACACCAAGGTTTCGCAACTGGCCACAATGTTGACCGCACAAAGCGTGTTATTGATGATTTTCATGGTTTGGCCCAGGCTCGGTTGCTCGCCCAGATAGAAAATATTGGTGCCTAAGACCGAGAGCACGGGTTTGACCTGCTCAAACGCCGCCGAGGGCCCCGAAGCCATTAAGGTCAAAGTGCCTTTTTCGGCGCCAGTCGTGCCGCCGCTGACCGGTGATCCCACCCAGGAAATATTTTTTGCCGAAACAACACTTGCGATGGAATCAGTCACTGAAGGACCAGTGGTTGAGAGGTCAACGATAATTTTGACGCTTTTGCCTAGCATCACCCCAGCGGGGCCCTGAACAACAGCCTGCACGATCGCAGGCATCGGCAAACACAGTAAAACAAACTCGACCTCGTCAGCCATGGCCTGAGCGCTTGCAGCGATGCGCGCGCCTTTTTGTTGCAAACGTGCCAGCGCCTGAGGGTTATTGTCAAAAACGATGAGGTCATGACCAGCCGCTAAAAACCGGTTACCAAAATGATGGCCCATATTACCAAGCCCTATTAAACCTAACTTCATTTTTTATTATCCCCGGATATATTTATTTTATTGTGCGGCAAATTTGTCTAGAAAAACGGGATCTTCTTTTGGCTTAAGCGACCGCAGAAGGGTCGCCAAGCACAACCGACTCGTATGCATGCAAGGCTGTTGCGCCGCCTGTATGCAAAAACAACACGTTATCTGTGGGTTTGAAATAGCCTTTACGGCTTAAGCCGATCAAGCCCGCCATAATCTTGCCGGTATAAACCGGATCCAATAGGATCGCCTCAGTACGTGCAAGCATTTGCACGGCTTCAACCATTGCGGGGTTAGGCATTGAGTATTTAGGGCGCCACCAATCGCCGAAACTTAAGACGGCTTCGGCAGGCACCTGGATCTTGACGCCAAGTAAATCCAAAATCGCCTGCGCTTCTTTATGCACCAAGGGATTTTGATCTGAAGGATCACGACTCACACCGATGCCAACCAAGGGAATCTGAATATTATTTCCCAGAAATCCGGCAACTAAACCACCGTGGGTGCCCGAGCTGCCCGATCCCACCACAAAATGATCCATCGGCTGGCCCATTTGTAGTAGCTGCTGCTGCAACTCTTGGGCGCAGGCGACATACCCCAAGCCACCCACCGCGTTCGACCCGCCGCCCGGAATGATGTAGGGCTTGCCGCCACTGGCTCGCACCTCTTGGGCGACTTGCTCCATGGCCTGAGCCATGTTGCTGCCACCCGGCACGACTGTGACCGCCTCAACTCCAAGCAAGCGAAACATGAACTGATTACCACTTGCGTCAACTTTATAACTTCCAGGCACACGCTCTTCAATCACAAAACGACACTTCAGCCCTTCTTTAACCGCCGCAGCCAAAGTAATGCGGCAGTGATTTGACTGAGGCGCGCCGCAGGTGATCAGCGTGTCTGCGCCTTTTGCCAGCGCGTCGCCCATCAAAAATTCAAGCTTACGGGTCTTGTTGCCACCAGGCGCTAAGCCCAGCATATCGTCGCGCTTCATCCACACGCGCGGCCCACCCAAGGCCTTGGTAAAGTTAGGTAAAAACTCAATGGGCGAAGGGCCTTGCGAGTAGCGACGACGGGGGAAACGGCTCAAATCCATGGCTTATATCCTAAAGATAACGTACGTGCAGTTGAATGACCAAAGTGCCAACGCAAAACGCATATCATAGCGCTTGATGAACAGACTCTAAGCGATCACTACGCTAGAATTTGAAAACTTTTTCAAAGAGGAATCGGTCTGGCTAAAGCACGCGCGGGCGAGCCATCCGAACCCGCCAAGGGCAACGCCAAAAACAAGATCTCGGCGCGTTGGTTTGAAAGCGCACCTAAATTTGTGACATGCTCAGCGATCAAGATACCGTGTGCCAGCAAAATATGGTGTACGGGCCAGTCGAAGTCTTCAGGGCGTTTGTGAATTGTCAGATCGGGCGTACTGAAATCGACCCCTAACATTTTTACCCTATGATCCACTAGCCATTGCGCGGCAGCAGCACTCAAGCTTGGGTGGTCTTCATAGCGTTCCGTGTTGACATACTGCGCCCAACCAGTATCAAGCAGCACGATGTCACCGGCCTGCACTAAGGGGCGGGCCACCTCAAAATCGGCGGGCTCGATCAGTTCAAACGGCCTTTTGTTAATTTTCCAAACTACCCCTGGTCCATAGAGACGCTCGAGCGGAATCTCGTCAAAGCATGGCCCGTCACTTAAAAAATGGCGCGGTGCGTCAACATGCGTACCATGATGCGCCACCATATGGATTTCGGTAATATTTAAAGGGCTCTCTGGCATTTTTACAATCTGCCTGATCCTCGGCTGCGGAAAAATCGAAGCACGAGACAACTCTTCAGTCAGACGGTGCGTCAGATCGATCCAAGGCCCAGCACCTCCGCCCGCCTGCGGGGTTGGAACTTGACTCCAGCCCTTCCAGCCACAGAACCCATCTTTGTGGTGATCACACATTGAGAACCCTATGGCTCGACTGGCTTTTCAATCAAAGGCGCCGGACCGGTGTGCAACCTCAGGCGCATATGATCTGGCACCTCTTGCCCGGCATCGGTAAAGGCTTTACGCATTGCCCCCATGTGCGGACCAAAAATTCCGCTGCGGTTTTCGCTGACCCACTCACGTGAGGCGAATAACGAATCCATGCTGCCCTGAAACTTTGGCATGACCCAGCGGGCAAACAGCTCATAGCTGCGCAGAGTTTGCTCGCGCGTTGCCCACTCGTGCGAGCGAAACATCACAGCGCCCGCACCACCGCCCGTGAACTCAAGCAAGCGTGCAATGCCGTTGGCAACGGTCTCGGGCGAACCCACGATGGTGGTGCCGGCCTTTAAACCATCACCCAAAGGATCTTCACTGCGCATGGGCGGGCGACCGAGGGTCTCGCTGAAATAACTGAGTGTTTCGACACGTTCACGCGCACCAACATCACGCAAGGCGGTTGCGTCATCTTCGGCGACATGGATATTGACCACCAAGCGCCAATCCTCTCGGTTCATGGTCTTGCCAAATTTTGCGGCCTGCTCTTCGCCGAGCTTCCATTGTTCAGCAAGTTTTTGCGGCCCGCCCGGCAAGCCCGCGCCAAGCGACAACATCCCCACCCCATACTTGCCGGCCGTTAAGACGCCAGAGGGGGTGGTAGAGGTGGCGACGGCAATTGGAAAGCACCCCTTGGTATAAGGCGCAAGATGCAGTCGAGCATCTTTAAGCTCAAACCAGTCGGTCTTTAAGGTGACGGGCTCTTTACCCTCGAGCAAGCGCATGATGGCGCCAAGAGACTCATCCATCATGGGTCGCTGGCGCTCGGCTTCGATGCCCATCATGTAGGCATCTGACACCAGCGCGCCGGGACCACACCCCAACATCACCCGACCACGCGTCATGTGATCAAGTTGCACAAACCGCTGCGCCACCAAAAAGGGGTGGTGATAAGGCAGGCTTGTGACGCCAGAGCCCAGCATAATTCTCTTGGTGCGCTGTGCGGCGGCAGCGATAAAGATTTCGGGCGAAGCGATGATCTCCCAGCCGGCTGAATGATGCTCGCCGATCCAGGCTTCGTCGTAACCCAAATGATCGAGCCATTCGATCAATTCAAGATCACGCTCAAGGGCAAGCGTGGGATTGTCGCCAAGCTGATGAAACGGCGCTAAAAAAATACCAAACCTCAAACCTGCATGGGCCATTCTTTGTCTCCTGCCAAATTTATTGAAATATTTTTTAGTTTAACGGATCAGACCGTATCGGGCTTGTCACCAATCCAGGCGATCCGCAACAGATTGGTGGTACCCGACACCCCGAAGGGTGTACCTGCAATAATCAGCAAGGCCTCACCGGGCTGTCCAAAGCCATTCTTTTCGGCCGCCTGCGTCGCACGCAAGACGATATCTTCGGTGCTTTGCACCACAGCGGCTTGTATCGAATGCACTCCCCAAACAAGTGACAAACGACGCGCGGCCGCCGCATTAGGCGTCATGCTTAAGATCGGAGCCCGAGGGCGCTCGTGGGCCACGCGCAGCGTCGTTGAACCCGAAGACGTGTAAGCCACCGTAGCCGCAACTGGCAGGGTCTCGGCCACGGTACGAATCGCTGCCGAAATCGCATCGCGCGCATCGCGGTGACGGCGCCGAAAGGTCGCATCCATGGTTATACGTTGAATCGGGTCACGCTCGGTACTTTGCAAAATACGATCCATCATGTTGACGGCTTCAATCGGATAAGCGCCAGACGCCGACTCGGCCGAGAGCATGACAGCATCAACGCCGTCATACACTGCAGTTGCGACATCGCTGACTTCTGCGCGCGTCGGAACCGGCGAGGCAATCATCGACTCAAGCATTTGCGTGGCCACGATCACGGGTTTACCGGCTTCGCGACAGACCCGCACAATACGCTTTTGCAAGACAGGGACTTCTTCGGGCGGCAGTTCAACCCCTAAGTCGCCACGCGCAACCATTACCCCGTCGGAAGCGGCAACAATCGCTTCGAGCGACTCGATCGCCGAGGGTTTTTCAAGCTTGGCCATAATCCAGGCACGATCCCCGACCAAGGCTCTGAGTTCAGCGATATCTTCAGTGCGCTGCACAAACGAGAGCGCCACCCAATCGACCCCCAAACTCAACCCAAAAGCCAAATCCTCGCGATCTTTAGTGGTAATGGGCGACAGCGGCAGGATCGCCCCCGGGACATTCACCCCTTTACGATCCGAAATCATACCGGCATTGATCACCTCGACATCGGCGTGCGTCGGATCACACGCCAACACGCGGACTCTGACCTTGCCATCGTCTATCAGCAAGTCGTCGCCCGGCTTGAGGGCTGCAAAAATCTCTGGGTGCAGCAGCGGCACGCGGCCGTTTTCGCCTGGGGCCGGGTCTAAATCAAACCTTAGCTTTTGGCCCGTCTCGAGCGACTGTTTGCCGCCAACGATTTTGCCCACCCGCAGTTTTGGCCCTTGCAAATCTAGCAGGATGCCCACGGGGCGCCCGACATCGGCTTCGATCTGACGGATCGCGTCGTAGCGCAATTGATGATCCGCGTGTGTACCATGGCTAAAGTTCAACCTGAACACATCGACACCTGCATCGAATAACCGTCGAATCATGCCGGGTTCACTGCTTGCGGGCCCCAGAGTGGCTACAATTTTGGTATTACGATTACGGTGCGAGATCGCATCGAGTTTCATTGTTTGTTGAACCTTGTTAGATTGATTTCAGACACTATTGCGATTATTCGCTAGATTACCCGATTCATCTACCCTATCTCCGGAGTTTTTTGATGTCGACTGCTTCTTTAATATCCCACACCGCTCTGCGAGTCAATGGGACACGGCTGTGGAACAGTTTGATGCAACTCGCTCAAATCGGTGCAACACCTAAAGGCGGCGTGTGCCGCTTGGCGCTGACCGATCTCGATCGCCAGGGGCGTGATTTTTTTGTGAGCGAGGCTAAGGCCGCGGGCTGTACCCTTCGCATTGATTGCGTGGGTAATATTTTTGCCCGCCGCGCCGGGCGAGATGACAGCTTACCCGCCATCCTGACAGGCAGTCACATTGACACGCAGCCAACCGGAGGAAAATTTGACGGTAACTACGGCGTGCTGGCGGGCCTGGAAGTATTCAAAACGCTCAATGATGCCAAGATCACCACCGATGCGCCGCTTGAGGTCGTGGTCTGGACCAACGAAGAAGGCTCGCGTTTTGTTCCTGTCATGATGGGTTCGGGTGCCTTTATCGGAGAATTTAAAACCGACTTTATTCTGGCGCAAACAGATCGAGATGGCATCACGGTCGGGCAAGCCCTGAACGCGATTGGCTATGCCGGCAAAGACCAGATCAGCCCTCGGGGGATCGGTGCCTATTTTGAGGCGCACATCGAGCAGGGTCCGGTTCTTGAGGCGCACGACATCACGATTGGCGTCGTGACGGGTGCGTTAGGACAGCGCTGGTTTGATGTGGTCATCACCGGCTCTGAAGCGCATGCAGGTCCGACCCCCATGCAACTGCGTCACGACGCTTTGCTAGCGGCCTCGCATATGGTGCAACTGGTCAACGAACTCGCGCTCGACCACGCCCCTCACGCGCGCGGCACCGTTGGGATGCTCGACGTGTACCCTAATTCACGTAACGTCATCCCGGGTACGGTCAAAATGTCGGTCGACCTTCGCGCAGACTCAGATGCGACATTAACTGCGATGGTCGACAAGCTCAATGCTCGGGCCCAGGAGATTGCCAAACAGGGCAAGGTCAGTATCGCGTTGACGCAAGTGGTGTATTTTCCGCCTGCGGCCTTTGCTCAAGAACTGGTGCAAGCCGTGCGCTCGGGTGCGCAAACCATCGGGCTCTCAGAGATGGATGTGGTGAGCGGTGCCGGTCACGATGCCGTTTATATGGCGCGTGTTGCCCCTACTGCGATGATTTTTGTGCCTTGCAAAGACGGTATCAGTCACAACGAAATCGAAGATGCGAAAGCCGAACATCTTGAGGCCGGCTGTAACGTGTTGCTGCATGCGATGCTTGCGTGCGCGAGCCAGCAATGAAAATCCTGGTGGCACGACTGAATCACGAAACCAATACGTTTTCTCCGGTCCCAACGCCGCTCTCGTCATTTGGCGATCACGGCCCAACCTACGGTGACGAGGCCTACACAGCCTCTAAAGGCACGCGTACCGGCATCGCGGCCTATATCGATCTGCTTGAACAAGCTGGCCATCAAGTTGTCGTGGCCTGTAGCGCCACAGCCAACCCAAGCGGTCGTGTTGCCGCTCAGGCTTACACTCACTTGTCTGACGTGATTGTGGCGGCGGCAGTTGGGTGCGATGCGATCGCACTCGACCTGCACGGTGCCATGGTGGCCGAAAACTCTGATGATGGCGAAGGCGATCTACTCGAGCGTTTGCGGGCAGTATTGCCGAAAGCCCCCATTGCCGCGGCGTTTGATTTGCACGGCAAGATCACTGAAAAAACGATGTCGAACAGCGATATCGTGGTGAGCTTCAAAACCTATCCGCATATCGATATGTACGAAACCGGTGCCCATGCCGCGCGTTTGCTCATTGAGATGCTTGATAAAAAAATCAAACCGACGATGGCTTGGCGCCGCCTGCCGCTGCTCTCGCACACGCTGTGCAGCCGTACCGACATTGGCGCCATGCACGAAGCCGTCGAGCTCGCTCGCGCCGCTGAAGCGGCAGGCATGCTGGGAGTATCGGTGTTGGCAGGCTTTTCGTTGGCCGATATCGCCGCACCTTGTGTCAGCGTGGTGGTGATCAGCGATGCAGACCCTGACGCCGCCGAACAATTTGCCGACGTGGTCGCGGGCTTCATCTGGGATAACCGCGAAGGTTTTGTCTACAAGAGTGAAAGCTTAGCTGTCTCGATCGCTCGGGCACAAACGCTTTCGCAACAACCCGGTTCAGGACCTGTGCTCTTGCTCGATCACGGCGATAACTGCATGTCGGGCGGCACCTGTGACGACATGAATGTCTTGCATGAAGCCTTGGCGCAAGGCTTGCAAGACATCGTAGTCGGGCCAATCTGTGACCCGGAGGCCGTCGCACGGATGAATGAAGCCGGCATTGGCGCAACGGTGTCAGTCGCCGTCGGCGACAAAGTTCCTTTAACCCAGCTAGGTATCACAACCACGCCCCGTACGCTTACTGGGGTCGTCTTGCGCATCACGGATGGCGAATACGTCATCAGTGGCCCCACCTATACGGGTCAGCGTATTTACATGGGGCGAACAGTCTTGCTGCAATTACCACAAGCGCTGGTGATGGTCACTGAGACCCCTCAAGAACACTGGGACTTAGGCATATTCAGTCACATCGGCATTGATGCGACCAAGCATCGTTTTGTATTGCTCAAATCCAGAATGTATTGCCGACCAGTCTTCGTACCGATTGCCAAGGCCGTGGTCGAATGCGATGGTGGCGGCGTCACGAGCTCTGACTATTCACGGTTTCCGTACAGCAAACTTGATCGCCCTGTGTATCCGTTTGATTTGGATGCAAGCTGGGAAAGTCGAATGTGACCCACTTACCCTAAGCGGCTTTCAAAGCCCGCTTTGATCTCTAGCAAACTTGGTGGCAACCCATGTGCCAGCTTTTCAAAGAGTTCCGCATGCAATTCGAACTCTTTGCGCCAAGCCGCTTTGTCGATTGAAGTGATCGTGGTGAATTTTTCGAGAGAAAAATCCATACCAGACCAGTCAAGGTCTTCATAGGTCGGTGTGGTCCCAAAGACGTGCTCGTTGCCCTTGGCCTCGCCTTCAATGCGACCCAACATCCATTTCAACACGCGGGTGTTTTCGCTAAAGCCGGGCCAAACAAATTTGCCGTCAGCATCTGTGCGAAACCAATTGACACAGAAGATACTGGGCAGCTTAGCACCCGAAGCTTGCAAGTGTTCACCTAAAGACAACCAGTGCTGAAAATACTCGGCCATGTTGTAGCCACAGAACGGCAACATCGCAAACGGATCACGGCGCACCACACCCTGTTCACCCACTGCAGCAGCAGTGGTTTCAGAGCCCATGGTCGCAGCCATGTAAACGCCTTCAGCCCAATTACGCGCCTCAGTCACCAAGGGCACGGTGGTCGAGCGACGGCCGCCAAAGATGAAGGCGTCAATAACAACACCATCAGGGTTATCCCATTCGGGATCCAACACAGGGTTTTGTGTGGCAGAGACGGTAAAGCGTGCATTTGGATGTGCCGCTTTAATGCCTTTCTCTTTTGCCTGCTCAGGAGTCCAGTCACGCCCTTGCCAGTCGATGCAGTGTGCAGGTGGAACCTTACTCATGCCTTCCCACCACACGTCGCCGTCATCGGTCAACGCCACGTTTGTGAAGATGGTGTCTTGGGCCAAGGTGGCCATGCAATTAAAGTTTGATTGCTGGTTGGTACCGGGCGCCACACCAAAATAACCCGCTTCTGGGTTGATGGCGCGCAAGTGACCTTTTGCGTCTGGTTTGATCCAGGCGATATCGTCACCGATTGTCGTGATCTTCCAGCCCTGTTCGCCTAAGCCCTTGGGTGGAATCAACATCGCAAAGTTGGTTTTGCCACAGGCCGACGGAAACGCTGCCGCGACATGGTATTTTTTACCCCAAGGGGCCGTCACACCTAAAATCAGCATGTGCTCAGCCAGCCAGCCCGGTGAAGTCGCAGATGCTTCGCTACGACCCATGTTTGAGGCGATGCGCAAAGCGAAACATTTTTTACCTAGCAAGGCGTTGCCACCGTAGCCCGAGCCATAAGACCAAATCTCACGGGTCTCGGGAAAATGCACGATGTACTTGGTGTTATTGCACGGCCAAACGACATCGGCCTGCCCCGCAGCCAAAGGCGCGCCTACGGTGTGCACACAGGGCACAAACGCCCCCGTTGGACCCAGCACGTCGAACACTTTTTTGCCCATGCGGGTCATCAGGCGCATATTGACTACAACGTACGGCGAGTCAGACAATTCGACGCCGATTTGTGCAATCGGCGAACCCAGCGGGCCCATCGAAAACGGAATCACGTACATGGTGCGACCAGCCATCGCGCCTTCAAATAACTCGTCGAGCTTGGTGCGCATTTCTGCCGGCTCGATCCAGTTATTGGTGGGGCCAGCCTCTGACTTGTTTTTGCTGCAAATAAACGTACGATCTTCGACGCGTGCCACGTCATCGGGCGACGAGCGCGCCAGAAACGAGTTCGGTCGCTTCGCCGGATTCAGTTTGTGCAACATCCCAGATTGCACCATCTCGGCGCACAGGCGGTCGTATTCTTCTTGCGAGCCGTCACACCAGACGATCTTGGCGGGCTTGGCTTTTGCTGCAATGTCAGCCACCCATTGTTTTAGGCCAGCGTGGTGAACGTATTCAGGTGCATTTAAGGTCAGAGTCATTGGCTTGTTTCAATTAGATTGCAATGGTCACACTTCAATAACCCGAAATAGTAGCACCGCGCGTGCTCTTACGAAAAACTCACCCTTTCCACACCGAAACATATGCGCGTTTCGCTCAAGAATTGCGCATTTCGTCAAAATAACCACACTCGCCCAACAAGTTAACGACTTGAACCTAACTTTTGCTTATATTTTTTGACTCAAACCTTCAAACCACCCCACCGTTTTCACTGTCGTGCGAGCGCCCAATTTACGCAATATCCCCTCGTCGCACAAGCCGCCACTAGCTTGGCGCTTGACTCAAAAGCTGCACGTTTGAACAGCGTGATGAACGCCTAGCGCTGGGTCATTCGTGTCAGGCGCTGTTGCACCTTGGCCGCAGCCTCGCGGTTGACCAAGTGCTCGGGTAACTGGCCATTCAGGATTTGTCTGGCCTGACGAGCCACCGAGCTTCCCATTGCTCGCAAACTGTCATCCGTCACGCCTGCCATATGCGGCGAGAGCAAGACGTTTTCCATGCCATAAAGTGGCGAATCCAACGGCAGCGGTTGCTGCACAAATACATCGAGTGCTGCGCCCGCTAAACGCCCCTGACTAAGCGCCTGGACTAAGGCCTGCTGGTCAACGACAGCACCGCGTGCGACGTTAATCAAATAGGACTCGGGCTTGCAATGGCGCAGCAAGTCGGCGCTGATCAACCCAGTTGTTGTTTCGTTTAGCGGGCAGGCCAGTACGATAAAGTCTGACTGCGCAAAGACCCGCTCAAGCGACGTCACCTCGATAAAGTCAAGCGAGGCACGCCCGCTGGGTCGATAACCACAGACTTGCATGCCAAAGCCAAAATGACACATTTTTGCAACCGCCTGGCCGATGGCACCTAGCCCAACCAAACCGACTCTTTTGCCCGCAAGCTCGACGCCCTGGTCGGCCAACGGGCGCGCGCTTGCCCAGCCGCCCGCGCGCATTCGCTGATTGACTACCGCACTTTTATGTGCCAGGGCCAACATCTGTCCCAGCGCGAACTCGGCCACTGTGACCGCGTTCGTGCCAGGTGCATTCGCGACCGCGACGTCGTGTTCGGTCGCTGCCTGAAGGGGGATCATATCGACTCCCGCCCCATGACGGATCACGCCAAGCAAGTGGGGAGACTGCGCAAACAAGGCCGCAGGAATGGGGCTGCGCACCACGACAATCGAAGCCTCGCGGGCGCCTGCAAGCAAATCTTCGTCACGCGTCGAACTCGCCACCAAGACGTGCGCGAAGGTTTCGAGCTCTGCCTGCACCTGCGGATGAATCGGATTTGTTAAAAAAATCAGCTTTGAAGTCATGTGTTTTTGAAGTAAAGGAGTATATTTATTCTAACGATTCTAACAAGTGCACCCGTGTTCAGTGCACGAGACAGCCAAAATACTGAAAACAGCGAAAGAGACCGCTCATGACCATCACCTTCAAACAGCTCAGTCCAACCTTTATGGCTGAGGTCAGCTCACTTGATCTGCGCACCGTGCAGGACCAACCGAGCCTGGCGCGCTTGCGTGCAGGCATGACGGAATATGGCGTCCTGGTATTCAAAGGGCAAGAGCTTTCGTTTCAGGAGCAACTCGATTTTGCTCAGCGCCTAGACGGCGAACTGCATGCCAAAACCTCGTCGTCTGTTTTGGTCAAAAACCGCTTTGGTAACGAAGCGCTGACCGATATTTCGAATGTCGGGGCTGACGGAGCGATTTTGGCCGCGGATGATCGTCGGCGAATGAACGGCATCAGCAACCGAATCTGGCATACCGACGCCTCGTTTGAAGACCCCGCCGGACGCTATTCGATGCTGTTTGCGCGCAACATCCCACCCGTACGTGCCGACACCGAGTTTGCAGATATGCGGGCCGCTTACGATGCGCTTGACGATCAAACGAAAGCCACCATCGACTCTCTGCACGTGCACCACTCGATTGCGTATTCGCGTCACACCATGGGATTCGATTTTTCGCCTGAAGAAAAAGCAAAGCTTCCTGGTGCGACACATCCGTTGGTGCGCGTTTTTTCAGACTCACCTCGCAAAGCGCTTTATCTTGCCTCGCACGCCGAGCGCGTGATCGAATGGCCAGTGCCCGAGGGACGCTTGTTATTAAAAGACCTGATCGAGCACGCGACTCGGCCTGAGTTTTTAGGTCATCACGAATGGGCCCTGGGCGACTTAGTCATTTGGGATAATCGCACCACCATGCATCGGGCGCGACCGTTTGACGACAAAGCCTACAAGCGTGAACTCACGCGCGTCACCACCTTAGATTTACCGCGCCAGTCCGCGGTCGCGCAAGCGGCGTAAGCTGCGACGACCGAGTTGCGCCCCAGGTGCCCGCGTTCAAGTCAGGGTGCGGGTAGCTGGTGTCTTGCCAAGTGACTGGGCGCTAAGTGCCGACCTTAAAGCTTGATTGCATCTTGCGTAACAGGGCGATCACGCTTGGCGCCACAATGCGACCAGTCTTGGGGTTTTCAGAAGGAATGTTTTCCATGGTCATGGTGAACTTCGCTGAATCTGAGTCAACCACAATGCTGTGCGTGTTACGCACAACCGTTGGATCCGCCCAAATTTCAAGCAAGGTATTTTCGGGGCCAACGCCCGCGAGGGCGAGCGCCACGACTACGTTTAGGTTTGCCGGGAACCCTTTAGCCGCCGCACGTGCATTGCCCTCGAATACTTTTTTAGGCTCGATTAAACCCTCGACACTAATGTTGTTTTCAAGCAGATGAGGTGCACCTGCCAGACCGTTTGGCGGCTTACGCGTGATCATTCTGACTGAATGAATTTTGCCTTCGGCCGCAGCGATCACAGCGTCTAGTCCGATCAAGGCACCCGTTGGCACGTGAATGATGCCCCCTTCTTGTTTAGCCAAATCGATCAGACCTTGATTAAACAACAACGCGCCTACCGACAAGACAATGACTTGCTTTTGCGCTTTCAAAAACGGCGTCGCAATGTCCGGCAAGAGAGCTGCCGGCGCACACTCAATCACAAGATCTGCCTCAGGCTCAAGCTGCGATAGATTCAGCACCTTCACCGGCACGCCAAGCGTGGACACAAATTGCTGTGCTTTCTCGTGGTTTTTTGCCGAGACCGCGGTCAGCACGACGCCCGGCACTGAGCCCTTCGCAAGCGTGACCGCAATGGCTTTACCGATGGCCCCCAGGCCAGCAATCGCAATACGCAAGGGTTTTTTATTTAATGTGTTTGACATCTTTTTTTACTCAGTCAATTTTCATATTCGAGGTTTTAACGATTTCAGCGTACTTGGCGATTTCGCGTTGAAGGTGGGCACCGAACTCGGCTGCTGTACCACCGATAATTTCAATCCCGCGTTCGCGCAGATTCTGCTGAACGCCCGGCCGAGCAAGCGCCTGCCTCAACGTTAAATTCAAACGCTCGAGTGCCTCTTTTGGCGTGGCCGCTGGAGCGATGATTCCGTACCAAGAGTCAGTCTCAAACGTTGGTAGGCCCTGCTCAGCGATGGTTGGGATCTCGGGGGCCAATGGCGCGCGGGTGAGGTAGGTTGTGCCCAACGCTCTGAGTTTGCCTGAACGAATATGCGACAAAAAATCGGGCAAATTGCCAAACATCAGGTCGATGTTACCGCCCAGCAAATCGTTCAGCGCGGGCCCTTGCGCCTTGTAGGGCACGTGCACCATGTCGATTCCTGCCATCGATTTCAGCATCTCGCCGGCAAAATGAGGCGTTGTACCATTGCCAAAAGAGCCATAAGACAACTTACCTGGATTCTTTTTTGCGTAGGCAACCAGCTCAGACAGATTTTTGATCGGCAAGTCGGGCCGAATCGCCAGCACGTTGGCTGTGCGCGCCAGCAAAATGACCGGCACGAGCTCTTTATCCAAGTTGTAAGGTAAGTTTTTTACCAGCGTCTGGTTCACCGTAAAACTGTTCGCCACGCCACCGAAGGTGTGACGGTCTGACGCTTTGGCGACTGCATCGACACCGATCACGGTGCCAGCACCGGGTTTATTTTCAACAAAAACCGGCCCCGCCAAGTCCCGGGCCATCTCAGGCACCAGCAGACGCACTACGCCATCGAGCGTGCTCGCGCCACCCGGAAACGGCACAATCATTCGTACAGGCTGATTGGGCCACGGCGCCACTGGAGCCGGCTGTGCCTGCGAAAATACTGACACAAAACTTAAGCTGCCCAAACCAAGCAGCAATATTTTTTTAAACATATTGATCTCAAACAATAGAAGACTTGTACGAATTATGGACTACCCGCACAGCGCAATCCCATAAAAATCGAGGTTAAAAGGTGTTTTATGCGCACTTTTTGACTTCTCTGGCGGATTTTTATGCGAGATCGGGGGTTTCAAATTGAATTTCTGGGTGGGGCGGCTAAACTAGACGTAGGTTGAGGTAATGTCTGAGATTAAGTTAACGTGCTGCGAGCACTCATCGTGCCTGCTTTTTGAAGGAATACTTAATGATCAAGAAATTAGCGGTACTTTTAATGATTACCTCGTTTGGTTTAGTTCAAATGGCGCCGGTGGCGGCTCAAACCTCAGCAGCCCCAACACAAACAGCGCCTAAAAAGAATAGCGCTGCTAAAAAAAGCGCGTCTGCAAAAAAGAGCACGACCCCAAAAAAGAAAGCGGCTAAGCCTAAAAAGACCACAACCACCAAACCCAAAACAACGGGCTAACGCGTAGCGGCAACGACCAGCAGGCAACTGACCGGCACACCCTTCGTATTACTCGACTTTGAGGCCAGCCTGCTGAATTAAACGTCCCCAGCGGGCGTAATCCCGTTTAATTTGCTCTACAAACTCCACTGAGGTACTCGGCGAAGCATTCAAGCCCAAAGCGCTGATGCGGCTTTGAACCGAGGCCTGCGACAAGACCGTGTTGAGATCCTGATTCAACTGCTGGATCACTTTAGCAGGCGTGGCGGCAGGCACGGCAAGCCCGTACCACTCAGGAATATCCCCCAAGGCAGGGTAGCCTGCGTCAATCGCCGTTGGCGTACCCGGCAAGACCCCTACCCCTTGCGAACCGAACAAGACAATGGCGCGAAGCTTGCCAGACTGCACGTGCTGCGCCACCGATGAGGGGTTCGCCACCAGCAGATTGATATTGCCGCCCAACACGTCAATCACCGCGGGGCCCGCCCCTTTGTAAGCCACGTGCAAGAGCTTTGCTCCTGTCGTGAACTTAAAGAGCTCGACGGCAAGCTGCGGGCCGGCGGCGCTTGAGCCGTAGCTGAGTTTGTCGGGCTGATTTTTGGCCATTTCCTCAACATCTTTGAGTGTTTTGACCGGAACCGACGGGTGTGCCACGAGCACGAAGGGTTGTTGAGTCAAACGCCCCACGGGTACGATGTCTTTTGTGACATCAAGACCCATGTCTTTATAAAGATGAGGGTTCACGGTCATCACGCCCTGATGCGCAATCATCAACGTATGCCCGTCAGGCGCTGCTTTTGCCGCATAGGCGGTGCCGATATTGCCCTGCGCGCCAGCTTTATTTTCGATCACGACCTGCTGTTGCCATAAGTCAGTGAGCCTTTCTCCCACGATACGCGCCACTGCGTCCGTGCCCCCACCTGGCGGAAACATCACCACAATTTTGACAGGCCCGGAGGGCTTAAAAGCCGCTTGTGCAAAGGCCTCAAGGGGTCCTAACCCACCAAGCAGCGCGCAGGCTGCCATCAAGCTAGGTAAAACTGAGCGTTTAAGTGCTGCGATCATGATTGACATGGTTGACTCCGTTTTTATCATTTTTAGCTCTGACACTTACGCGTCACTTGTTTTTTCCGGCGACTAATTGCATGATTTGACCGACATCAGTCGCTTGATCCATGGCCCACACCGCTTGGATCAAAGCCTCGGGCTCACAGCCCGAACCACCATATTCGCACAGCGTACGCACTTTGTTTTCAAGTTCTTGGTCAGACAAGGGTTTGGCGCGCGCCCCGCGTGCAATATCAATCGCCACAACCAAGCTCTTACCCTGCGCCCAATGCAGCTTGACGGTGGCTGCCTCAACGGCAAAAGAGGCATCTTCCACAAAAACAACTTTGCGTCCTAACGCACGCAACGATTCGTCTGCCACCGCCTGATCGCTAAACTCGTCCAGGCCCGCTTTGCCACGCGTCAAGGACACAGCGACGGCATGCTGTGCGCTAACTTGTGACTCGCGACCGGTCGCAACGTTTGGACGATCGGTGCGTTGCCTTAATAAGGGGTGGCCATGCAACTCGATACGCTCAAGCGCGTGCAAGCCTTGTTGTAACAACTCTGGATGTTTGGCTAATCCCAAGCACGCCTCGATGACTGGGTTTAAAACGACACCGCACGGAAACGGCTTGTAGGTGTTATTCAGTAGTTCCCAGCGCGTTCCCAATTCGCCGACAATGCTCTGGCAATCGGGCGCGTCAGCCGTGACATTCAAAAAGCCACGCACGCCCTCAAGCGGTCGCGCCGGACCATCAAAATCTTGTTGCGCTAAAAAAGCAGACAACATGCCGTTACGTGAGGCGTTACCCATGCTGACACTTTTAGACATGGTGCCAAGGGTTTCAACCAAGCCCGAAGCTTGGGCTGAGGCCGAACCTAAGGCCCACACCAATTGCTGCGTGCTTAAGCCCAGCAACTTACCCGTCGCCATCGCCGCGCCAAATACCCCGCAGGTCGAAGTGATGTGCCAACCGCGCGAATAATGCCCTGGCGACACCGCCTGTCCAATTCGGCATTCAGCCTCAGCACCTAAAATAAAACTAAGCAACAAATGCGCGCCGCTCAGTGGTCGAGTTTGCGCGAGCGCGAACACCGCGGGCGCCACGGGGGCTGTCGGATGAATGATGGTGGGAATGTGCGTGTCGTCAAAATCAAACACGTTCGCCATCATCGTGTTTAGTGCGGCAGCGGTCAACATGTCGAGCCGTTGCCCGCGACCAATCACTGTCGCCTGCTGCGCCGCAGAAAAACGCGCATAGACCTGCGCTGCACGCTCAACGGTTGGGTCAAAGCAGGCCGATAAAGCCGCTGCAAAATAATTTAATAAAGAACGCTTGGCCTCGTGTCGAACAACCTCAGGAATATCTTCCCACCGGCAGTTTTCAATGAATTGTGCCAAGCCAACAGAGATGTCTGCGCTAGGTGTGTGTGTTTGAGTCGTCATTGCAGGCTTGTTGTTTGATTCAGTTAGGGAGCCGAGACGCCTGTTTAGACGCCGCGTAGCTTAAGGAGGGTTGGCGGTCTACTTTGATTTGACCACGATAGCAGAAATCACTAATTGCCTGCCATAGACCACTTGATCAGAGAGCGCCTGACGCCACAGTTCTGCCACTGCAACAGACGCAGCTGTTTTTATTTTTTTTCGCGCATAGGCTTTAATTAACCAGCCCGCAAGCTTTTCAATCTGACGACGTGGCTTTTTTTCATCGACCTCGTGCACCGTGATGTTCGTAAAGCCATTTAAACCGAGCAACAGCCAAAGTTGAAACAAGCCCAGAGTCAGCCAGGGCATGTGGGGTTCGGCCGTTGTATTTTGCGCAAACCAAGAATACGAGCGCGGAAACCCTTGAATCAGATGGTTGATACGCGCCCCCGCATAGTTGGGATTTGGCAGCGACAGGACGAAGGTCGCACCCGGGTTTAGGTGCCTGTGCACGCTTTGTAAAAACAGCCCCGGGTTTTGTAGATAGCCCATCGCCTCGCAACAAAGCGCTGCATCGTATTGCCCGCAGGCGTCAGGTACACCTTGATTAAAATCAGCGCTATAAAATTGAGCATAGCCCGGCGGTGGCTTGGCGTAAAAATCAAGGCCGTGAAGCACCGTGGGATGCGTTAAGACGGCTGACAACCAACCATCACCGCAGCAAATATCAAGAACAGAACTCGGTTTCACCGCGTTCAGCACCTTGACGATCGCCTGACGATGGGCCTTGTTTTCATTCAAGGCTTCGGGCTTCAATGAATCGTTACTCAAGACCGAGGCGCTGCGCGTTGAGTGAGTTTCATACCATTATCCAAGTCAGGCTATGTGCGCAGGCCATAGGTCATACCCATTTTTTTCGCTTACTCGAGCTTAATACCCGCCGAGCGGATGATCTGACCGTACTCGTCAAGATGTTTTTTTACTGCATTACCGAACGCTGCAGGCGTGCCGGGCGTCGCGCTGATTCCAAGCTTTTGAAGTCTGGCGCTGACTTCTGCGTCGGACAGCACCTCGTTTAATACAGAATTTAAACGCTCGATTACTGCGGTCGGTGTCTTAGACGGGGCAAAAATACCGACCCACGAGTTGACAATAAAATCAGAGATACCGCTCTCGATAAAAGTGGGTACGTTGGGTAACGAGGGCGCGCGCTTTTCACTGGACACCGCAATGGCGGTGATCCTGCCAGACATGATGTGTGGATAGGCTCCTGCGACGGCCGTATAAACCAAGGGGATTGTGCCGCCTTGCACATCTATCATGGCCTGTCCGCCGCCCTTGTACGGAATATGAATCAGCTTTGAGCCCGTGCGCTGATTGAGCAACTCAACCGCAACGTGCTGTGGGCTGCCTATGCCAGAAGAACCAAAATTCACTGTCGCACCCGGTTGTTTAGAGAGCTCGATAATCTGTTGCAGCGTTTGCGCTTTAAAGCCAGGGTAGGCGACCAGTATCAAAATCGCGTCACCGATTTTTCCGACTGGCCTAAAGTCTTTAAGCGTGTCAAAAGGGATATTGGCAAAGACGTGAGGATTAATGACCATCGTGCCGTCGAACCCAAGCAACAAAGTGTAGCCATCGGGTTCAGCCGCAGCCACTTGCGCCGCACCGATATTGCCCGAAGCGCCCGGTTTGTTTTCGACGATGATTTGCTGGTCGAGTTTTTTAGACATGTACTCTGCAATCAAACGCGCGCTCGTGTCGGTGACGCCCCCGGGCGTGAAGGGTACGACAAGACGAATTGACTTGGCTGGAAACACAGTCTGCGCGTGAGTACCGAAACTCGCACTGAGCCCTAACATTGTTACGACGATCAACGTATACACACGAACGAAGCTCAAACGAATATTGGTCATAAATGTCTCTGCTGTTACCTGTTATGTTTAGAAGTCGCGCAATCTTTGAACAAGACTATCGCTGTTTTATAACGTTTAATTTTAAGCGTGAACGGTGTTTAGCTCGCCAACGCCCTCATCTCTGCGTACAAATCTGCCTTACCTTCAAAACCAATCCCAACGAGTTCAGGCAAGGTCACAAAACTGTTCTCGACCTTGACGCCGTCAGGAAACCCGCCATAGGGTTGAAAAAGATCGGGATAGCTTTCGTTACCGCCCAAGCCCAAACCTGCGGCAATCGCAAGTGACATCTGATGACCACCGTGCGGCACACACCGTTTGGGTGACCAATCGTATTCTTTGAGCATCTCAAGGGTGCGCAGATACTCAACGAGGCCGTAACTTAGCGCACAGTCAAATTGCAGCCAATCACGATCACGACGCATGCCGCCATAGCGAATTAAATTACGCGCGTCTTGCATTGAAAATAAGTTTTCACCTGTTGCCATGGGTTTGTCGTAATGGTTCGCTAGTTCTGCCTGCAGTTCGAAATCAAGCGGATCACCGGCCTCTTCGTACCAAAATAAGTCATATTGCGCTAAGGCTTTGCCATACTCGATCGCCGTTTTCAAATCAAAGCGGCCGTTGGCATCGACCGCCAGCCTTTGGCCTGGCCCAAGCAACTTCAGCACGGCCTCAATGCGCTTGCAATCTTCAGCTAAAGAGCCTCCGCCGATTTTTTTCTTGACCACCGAATAGCCACGATCCAGATAGCTCTGCATCTCGCGGGTCAGACCCTCAAGACCCTGCCCCGGCCAATAATAGCCACCAGCCGCATAAACGAAGACTTCGCGCTTTGGCTTGCCGTCGCCGTAGCGATCGGCCAGTAATTGATAAAGTGGTAGTCCCTCAATTTTTGCCACAGCATCCCAGACAGCCATATCAATCGTACCGACCGCCACCGAACGCTCGCCATGCCCACCAGGTTTTTCGTTGTTCATCATCGTGTCCCAAACCTTATGCGGACACAAAACACCCTGCGTATCGAGCAAAGAGTCTGGCGTCGCCTCCAGCACGCGGGGAATAAAGCGCTCTCGCATCAAAGCGCCCTGCCCATAGCGCCCGTTCGAGTTAAAACCGTAGCCGATGACTGGCTTACCCTCGCGGATGACGTCCGTCACGACAGCGACCAGACTCAGGGTCATTTTTGAAAAATCAATGTAAGCGTTCCGAATATTAGATTTGATCGGACGAGTCGATTCGCGGATTTCGGTGATTTTCATAGACGCAGACAGGGATTTTTCAAAAACGTAGCGAGATTGCTTATTTAGGCGATACGATACACTCAGAATGCACTTTTTTAGCACGATCTACGACCTCAAGCCCTCTAAAAGAACAACATGACAGACGCACAGACAAATCCTAAGCCTCACCTGATTAAGATGCACGAGCTCGATAACGTTGCCATCGTAGGCAACGATGGAGGACTGCCCGCGGGTACCGTTTTGCCGTCTGGCCTGGTGCTAGTCAACAAGGTACCCCAAGCACACAAAGTCGCCTTAGTCGATTTTGCCCAAGAGGCACCCATTATTCGCTATGGGCTCGCCATTGGCTACGCCCTCAAACCGATTCCTGCAGGCAGTTGGGTACATGAACGGCTGTTGCGAATGCCCGCCGCCCGCAATTTTGAAAACCTACCTATTGCCACCGTCCAGCCACCCTCGACCGCCCCCCTTGAAGGCTATACGTTTGAGGGCTATCGCAATGGTGACGGCTCGGTCGGCACGCGTAATATTCTTGCGATTACCACCACGGTGCAGTGCGTGGCCGGAGTCGTTGAATACGCAGTCACTCGAATTAAAACCGAACTATTGCCCAAATACCCGAATGTCGATGATGTCGTTGGTCTTGAGCACACTTACGGGTGCGGCGTGGCCATCGATGCCGCCGAGGCCATCATCCCGATCCGCACGCTTCGCAATATCAGCCTGAATCCGAATTTTGGGGGCGAAGTGATGGTGGTCAGCCTTGGCTGTGAAAAGTTACAACCCGACAGACTCTTGCCCCCAGGCAGCTTTCCAATCAAAGACGATCGCTCAACGGGTGTCGATACCGTCTGTTTGCAAGACGCGCAACACGTGGGCTTTATGTCGATGATTGAGGCGATCATGACTGAGGCAACCGTTCATTTAAACCGCCTGAATCAACGCACGCGCCAAACCGTGCCCGCCAGCGAACTGATCGTTGGCATGCAGTGCGGCGGCAGTGATGCCCTGAGTGGCGTCACTGCCAACCCTGCCTTAGGCATCGCGGCGGACTTGCTGGTGCGTGCCGGCGCCACTGTCATGTTCAGCGAAAACACCGAAGTGCGCGACGGTGTTGATCAACTCACCTCGCGCGCAATCAATGCCAGTGTGGCCCAAGACATCGTGACGCAACTTGGGTGGTACGACAGCTATCTTGCGCGCGCCAACGTTGACCGAAGCGCTAACACCACGCCCGGTAACAAGGCAGGCGGTTTATCTAACATCGTCGAAAAGGCGATGGGGTCGATCATTAAAAGTGGCAGCTCAGCGATTTCAAGCGTCTTACCACCCGGTGAAAAACTTGCGCGTGACCAGCGCGGTCTGGTGTATGCCGCCACGCCCGCGAGTGATTTTATTTGCGGGACGCTGCAACTTGCAGCGGGTATGAATCTGCACATTTTTACAACGGGCCGAGGCACGCCCTATGGTCTGGCCGAATGCCCTGTCATTAAAGTCGCAACGCGAACCGATCTGGCGCGTCGCTGGCACGACATTATGGATGTCAATGCCGGGCGTATCGCTGATGGCGAACTGACGATCGAAGAGCTTGGCTGGGAAATTTTTAGACTGATGCTCGACGTCGCAAGCGGAAAAAAAACTTGGGCTGAGCACTGGAAAATTGCGAACGCCCTAGTCTTGTTTAACCCAGCGCCAGTGACCTGACCACTTTAGCCTCGTAGCGCTTACCTTATTTTTGTGACCTCGCCGAGCGAATCCGTAAACCTGATGCGTGAACAGCAAGCAAATCCTCGCTCGTTAAAACCGGCGGCCGTATTATTGGCGGCGGGCGAAGGCTCACGCTTAGGTGGCATGCCCAAAAGCTTGCTTACCCTAAACGGCCAATCGCTGCTCAAACGCCAGATCGCTGCACTACGCGCGGCGGGTATCCACAATATTATTGTCGTGACCGGCTACTTTCATGCCCTGATTGAGGCTGAGCTCAAAGAGCAAGGCGTCGGAATCATTCGCAACCCTAAACCTGAAGACGGTCAACAAGCGTCTGTGCGACTTGGCTTAAGTCAGTTACGCGAACCCTTTGACTTCAGCTTTATCACTCTGGCAGACCAGCCCTTGTTGGCTGCGGCGGATTTTATAGAGCTGATTCACGCGTTTTCAGATCGACAACCCAAGACAGACATTCGTTATCCGCTCGTGAACGGGCAACGCGGCAACCCGGTCGCGATCTCTAAAGACGTTGTGTCGACAATCGTCGCTGCCCCGGCAGGCGTGACCTGCAAGGGTTTTATTCAAGAGCACCCAGAACGAGTTGATCCGTATCCAACCGACAACGACCATTTTATTCTTGACATTGATACAGCCGAAGATCTTGCCGCATTCAAAACGCGAACCGGTATCGAGTTGCAACGACCCGCTTAAACGCTCAATCTGGCTTCATGCCGACA
>CAMCZQ010000011.1 GCA_945887835.1 Bordetella parapertussis
GTCATATGATCACGCACGGACAACTGTTCGCGCGTGATGTGATGGTGCGCGTTTAGTTTTGCGCGTTTCAGGATATCGATCCAGGCCTGGCGCAAGTCTTCGACGCTGACCTCAGGCAAGGCGCGCTCGAGGTGCAAATCTGCATACCCCTGCGCGCGCTGAAAATCACGCCCAAGCTGCGGCAAGGCATTAAGATTTTGAGCCGCGAGCTTCATGCGCTCGTATTCAAGCAGGCGCCGCACGAGTTCGGCGCGCGGGTCTTGGACCTCTTGTCCGGTATCGGTCTTTTTAACCGGCAGCAACATGCGCGCTTTGATCTCAATGAGCATCGCTGCCATCAGCAGATATTCGGCCGCAAGCTCAAGGTTGTGCATCCGAATCTGGTCAACGTACGACAAATACTGTCGCGTCACCTCGGCCATCGGAATATCAAGTACGTTGAAGTTTTGCTTGCGTATCAAATACAGCAAGAGATCGAGCGGACCTTGGAAGGTTTCGAGAAAAACCTCGAGCGCATCGGGTGGAATATAAAGATCGGTTGGCAACGAAAACAAAGGCTCACCGTACAGGCGCGCGAGCGCCACCGCATCGATCACATCAGGCGTCGTGTCAATCGAGGGCGTTACCAGCGCCTTCAGGCTGGCGCCCGAAACTTGAGTCGCGGCCATAAAAACTAATTATTTTGATACACGTAAGGGCTTTGACGCACGCGCGCTTGTTTAAAGCCCTCTGCAAGCTCAGGATCTTGTGGTTTATCCCACAGGCGGGCGCGCCCATCGCGCTGGCGTTGCTCGACGTCTTTGTGCGTCGCTTTATAAGCCTGAAGAAACTGGGTAATTTCTGAGGTGTAGTTCTCGACCATGGCGTTTTGATAAATAATTGAACGAACGCTTAGTGTACTGTAGAGCCTGATCTGTCACTCTAAGTGCTTTTAACCCCCTCGCCCGCCGCCAAAACTGCCAAGATGTCGATGACCCCGCCTGGGTTGAGCCACCCAGAAAACGCCTGCGCGCCCCCGCCAAACCCGGCCAACCCCGAACGGATGCTGCCTTTTATTGTGGGTTGCGCCCTGCTGATGCAGATGCTCGACTCAACCGTGGTGACCACTGCCTTACCCACAATGGCCGTCGATCTGGGCGCCGACCCTGTGCGCTTGAATATTGCCATCACCGCCTATTTACTCGCTGTTGCAGTGTTTGTGCCAATCAGCGGTTGGGCCGCCGACCGGTATGGTGCCAGACGCGTCTTTATTGCCGCGATTGCCTTGTTTACCCTCAGTTCGCTGACCTGTGCGCTGTCTGACACGCTCACCGAACTGGTCTGGTCGCGTATCGTGCAAGGGATTGGCGGGGCCATGATGGTACCCGTTGGACGCATTATTCTGCTGCGTACGATTCCAAAAAACGAATTGCTCAAAGCTATGGCTTTTTTATCGCTGCCCGCTTTAATCGGCCCCATGGCGGGTCCGCCGCTAGGTGGCTTTTTAGTGACCTACGCCTCGTGGCACTGGATCTTTTTGATCAATTTACCCATTGGCATTTTGGGTATCTGGATGGTTTTGCGGTTCGTACCTGAGCTGCCAAAAGATCAGCAAGCGCACCCGCTTGACTGGCTTGGTTTTTTGCTCAGCGCCCTGTGTATGGCGACCTTGGTGGGCGGCTTTGAATCTCTGGGCCAAGGCGGACCCCCACTTTGGGTGTCCACCGCATTCATCGCGACAGGCCTGCTGTCGGGCGTGCTGTACTACTGGCACTCGCGGCACCACCCCGAGCCAATTCTAGATTTATCGTTACTTAAAATTCAAACGTTCAGAGTGTCAACCGTTGCCGGCAATCTTTGCCGCTTTGGCGTGGGTGCGGTGCCCTACTTGCTGGCGTTGATGCTGCAGATTGGCTTTGGGCTCAGCGCGCTGTCAGCCGGGCTCATTACCTTTGCAGGTGCAGTGGGTGCGATGGCCATGAAAATCGCGGCGCCGCGTATTCTTGACCGCTGGGGCTATCGACGCGTCTTAACCGTCAATGCCGTTTTTACCGGCCTAAGCCTTGCAAGCTGCGCTTTTTTTACAGCCTCTACGCCTGCGGTGGTGATGATCGCTGTGCTGCTGTTTGGTGGATTTTTTAGGTCGCTGCAATTTACAGCGATCAACACGCTGGCCTACGCGGATATTTCTCAAGCTAGCATGAGCCGCGCCAGCAGCTTTGCGGCAATGGGCCAACAGCTAGGGGTCAGTTTAGGCGTGGGCGTCGCCGCAGAGACGCTTCACCTGAGCATGCTCTGGAGAGGCTCAGACACCCTGATCGCCGCCGATGTTGTCGTGGGATTTTTGGTCCTTGGCGTGCTGTGCGCGTTACCGAGCTTTTCTTTTTGGCGTCTATCGCCACAGGCTGGCGAAACCTTGCGCCAAAGCCGTTCGGCTCAGTCGCGCGCGGGTTAGCGTTCAGTTTACCTTCGCACCCGAAAGCTTGACCAGCTCTTGATACTTAAGCCGCTCTTGCGCAACAAAGGCGGCAAATTGTGCAGGCGAAAGCACCGCGGCCTCGGAGCCCATCGTTTTTAAACGCTCTTTGACGTCGGACTCGAGCAGTGCGGTCGCATAAGCAGCATGCAGCTTGGTAATCGTCGTGGCAGGCGTGCCCGCCGTGGCGAACACACCAAACCACGTGCCAAGATCAAAAGCTTGAACCCCCGCCTCTTGCATCGTGGGCAACTCGGGTAACAGCCCCGAACGCACGGGTGTTGTCACAGCAAGCGCTTTCACTTTTTTCTCTCGAATCAAATTGGCCGCCGCGGCCAGATTATCAAACATGAGCGCCGATTGCCCCGAGAGCAAGGCTAACTGCGCGGGTGCCGCGCCCTGATACGGTATATGCACCATCTCGGCTCCGGCGCGTACGCTAAGCAGAGCCCCGGCCAAATGACCGGCACTTCCCGAGCCACCCGAGCCGTAATTCAACTGACCCGGATTTTTTTTCGCGTACGCGATCAATTCCTGCACAGTTTGAATATTATTTTTTGTTGCAAAATCAAGATTGAGCAGCAACACATTGGGCACCGAGCCCACCAGAGCGATTGGCGCAAAATCTTTAACCGAGTCATACGCAATCGAGGCAAAAAGCCATGGGTTGATCGCATGCGTTGCCACCGCCCCCATCACCAACGTGTAGCCATCGGGTTGCGCCTTCGCGATTAAATCTGCTCCAATATTGCCGCCCGCACCCGGTTTGTTTTCAACCACAACAGGCTGACCCAAGCTGGTTTTCACTTTTTCAGCTAAGACGCGCGCCATCACATCAAGTGGCCCGCCGGGCGGATAGGGGACGATAAACCGCAAGGGTTTAGTCGGAAACTCATTTGACGGCGGGCTGCTCGCAGTAGACCCTGTTTGTGCCAATACGCCAGTCCCCGCAAGGCCAGACAGCCCTATTAAAAGCACGGCACTCAGCACACTAAAACGCACGCGCGCGGGATAAATTAAACCGATGAAGCGAAGTAACTGCGTCAGGCGGGTCAAGGTCAGCATCGTTTTCTCACAATCAGGTTTGCCCAGCGTTGCCAGAGGGACTCAACGAGCAGCAGGCCGGCGCACACAGAACCATCGGTCTCAAGGGCTCAGTGAATAATTTGACTCAAAAATAATTTGGTGCGGTCGTTTTGCGGGTGATCAAAGAAGGCGTCAGGTGAGTTTTGCTCAATGATTTCACCTTGATCCATAAAGATCACACGGTCGGCCACCCTGCGGGCGAAGCCCATCTCGTGCGTCACCACCACCATAGTCATTCCGGTATCTTCCGCCAAATTCACCATCACCTCAAGCACCTCTTTGACCATTTCAGGATCAAGTGCTGAAGTCGGCTCGTCAAACAACATCACTTTCGGATCCATACACAGCGAACGCGCGATCGCCACGCGCTGCTGTTGACCTCCAGATAATTGCCCCGGAAATTTGGCCGCCTGCTCGGCGATTCGCACGCGTTCGAGGTATTGCATTGCACGCGCCTCAGCCTGAGCCTTGGGTGTCTTTAGCACCCAAATCGGCCCAAGCGTTAAGTTTTCGAGCACTGTTAAGTGAGGAAACAAATTGAAATGCTGAAACACCATGCCGACATCGCGACGAATTGCCTCAACCTGGCGAATATCGTTAGTGATTTCGGTACCCTCAACCACGATTTGTCCCTGCTGGTGCTCTTCAAGGCGATTAATACACCGGATCAGCGTCGATTTGCCTGAGCCCGACGGCCCGCAGATCACAATGCGTTCGCCTCGCGCAACCTCTAAGTCAATGTTGCGTAACACGTGAAATTTTCCAAACCACTTGTTGACGGCTGTCATGCGAATGATGGCGTCAGCCATACAGGATCTCCAATAAGACGCGCCTGGGGGCAGGCGACTGGCGACAAATCTCTAGCGCTGATGCTCGGTGCTTAATCGCGTTTCAAGCGACTGGCTGTATTTAGACATCGAATAGCAAAAGATAAAATAAATTGCAGAAATAAATACGTAAATTTCGATACTGAAACCGCGCCACGCCTGATCAACCAGCGACGCCTTAGCCGCCTGTGTTAAGTCAAAGAGGCCAATAATGACCACCAGCGAAGTATCTTTAAACAGCGCAATAAACAGACCAACGAGCGGTGGAATCACGATCTTAAGCGCCTGCGGCAAAACAATCAGCCGCATCTGCTGCCAATAGGTCAAGCCCAGCGAGTCCGCCCCTTCGAACTGCCCTTTTGGGATCGCCTGCAGCCCGCCTCGGATGGTTTCTGCCATGTAGGCCGCGGCAAATAAGATAATCGCGACTTGCGCACGCAACAACTTATCGATCGTCAGGCCTTCAGGCAAAAACAGCGGTAGCATAACGGCCGACATAAACAGCAGGCTGATCAAAGGCACGCCTCGAATCAGTTCAATATAAACGACACAAAGCGTTCGAATCGCAGGCATCTCAGAGCGACGTCCCAAAGCCAAGACGATACCCAGCGGAAACGCAAAGGCGATCCCAAAAGTTGACAACATCAGTGTCAGGGGCAAACCACCCCAGCGGCTGTTTTCTACGTGGGTCAACCCTAAAATACCGCCCCACATCAACACGGCGGCGCCACCGAGTGCCACGAGCCAGAGCAGCAGCAACGAAAGGTTCCAAAACCGGCGCACACCGCTCAAAACAATGACGCCCAACAGCAGCAACGTTGCCAACAAAGGGCGCCATTGTTCTTCGTAAGGATAGACCCCAAACAATATCAAACGGTGTTTTTCTACGACGAAGGCCCAACAGGCACCCGTCACATTACGGCACTCTTGGGCGCTCTTGGCCGAGATGGTGGAGTTCAGGAAAAACCAGTCAATCATCCCAGGAAGCGTTGCGAACAACAGCCAAACTGAGAGCAGCGTGAGTAGGATATTAAATGGCGAAGAAAATAATTGGGTGCGCAGCCAAGATGTGATGGCGCTTAGCGACCACACGCTCGGGGCTGAGGCTTGCTTGACGACGTTAGGAGAAGCGCTCATCGTTATCTTTCTACCAGCGCGATGCGCTTGTTGTACCAGTTCATCAATAACGAGATTGACAAGCTTACCGTCAAATAGGCGGCCATAATCATCAAGATACCTTCGATCGCTTGACCCGTCTGATTCAAAGTCGTGTTGATCACTGACACCAGATCAGGATAGCCAATCGCAACAGCAAGCGAACTATTTTTGGTGATATTGAGATACTGGCTCGTCATTGGAGGAATAATCACTCGCAAGGCCTGGGGCAACACGACCAAACGCAGTACCAAGCCACTTTTAATGCCCAAGGCGCCGGCTGCCTCCCATTGACCGCGGTGCACCGACTCGATACCCGAGCGCACCACCTCGGCGATAAAAGCCGAGGTGTAAATCACCAAACCAAACAACAAGGCCGCAAATTCTGGGCTGATTGTCATTCCGCCTGCAAAGTTAAACCCCTTGAGCTCAGGCATTTCAAGGCTCAAGGAAGAGCCACTTACCCACCACACAAGCGTTGGCACCACAAGCAACAAACCAAACACGGCCCGACCCGTTGCAAAAAGCTGTCCCGTTTGCTCTTGACGGCGGCGCGCCCACTTCACGAGCACTATTGACGCGACAATAGCCATGAACAAGCCCGCCAACAACCACAGCAGCCCCTCGCCCTGAACCGTCGGCAACTGAATGCCGCGATTGGAAACAAAAACACCTGGCAAAGGATGATGGGCCCGCCTTGGGCCCGGCATCGTTTCGATGATAATGGTGTACCAAAAAAATAATTGCAGCAGCAAAGGAATGTTACGCATCACTTCGACATACACGCTTGAGACTTTGCGAATCAGCCAGTTTTTTGACAGCCTGGCGATTCCAATGATGGTCCCCAACAGCGTGGCCAGAACGATACCGACCAGCGCTACGCGCAGCGTGTTTAGCACGCCTACGGTGATCGCGCGTTGATAGGTATCGGCAGGGGTAAAACTGATGACGCTCTCGCCGATCGCAAAACCCGCTTCTCGGGTCAGAAAACCAAAACCAGTCGAGATATTTCGCACAGACAAGTTGTGCAGCGTGTTGTGCACCAGATACCAACCTGCCCCACCCACAATCGCGACCGCGAGAAGTTGGTAAACCACAGAACGAAGGGTCGGATTATTCCAAGTCAAGCGCTTTTTGGGCGCTTGAGTCGATGCTACAGTTTTGATATTCATCAGCGGCAAAGGTAATTACCAGGCAAGTGCTTGGTAATTACCATTCAAGATTGAAACGATACGCTTAACGGATTGGCCAAGCGTAGAGGATGCCGCCCTTCGTCCACTGTTGATTCAGACCACGCTCAAGTCTCAGGGGAGTATCTTTGCCGATGTTACGCTCAAAACTTTCGCCGTAATTACCGACTGCTTTGATGATGTTGTAAGCCCACTTTTCGTCAACGCCAAGGTTCTTACCCATACCAGGCGTGACACCCAAAATGCGCTGAATGTTCGGATTGGTGCTTTTGAGCATCTCATCAAGATTTTTTTGAGTCACGCCATACTCTTCAGCCTCGACCATTGCGAAAAAAGTCCAGCGCACCACGTTGAGCCACTGCTCGTCGCCTTGACGCACTAAAGGACCAAGCGGCTCTTTAGAGAAATCTTCGGGCAAGATCACATACAGATCGGGCTTAGCCTGCGATGAGCGCGAAGAGGCTAAGCCGGATTTGTCGGTCGTGTACGCGTCGCAACGGCCAGAAACAAACGCACCGACCACCTCGTCGAGCTTTTCAATCACTACAGGTTTAAACGACAGCTTATTTGCTCGAAACCAATCAGCCAGATTGAGTTCAGTTGTGGTGCCAGGCTGAACGCAAATCGTGGCGCCGTTCAGTTCTTTGGCACTTTTGATTCCGCTGTCTTTGCGCACCATAATGCCTTGGCTGTCATAAAAATTGACGCCTACGCCCATCAAGCCTAGCGACGTATCGCGCGTCATGGTTTGTGTGGTGTTACGCACCAACACATCCACCTCACCAGACTGCAGGGCTGTGAACCGTTGCTGCGCGGTCAGCGGTGTAACTTTAAATTTGCTTGGATCGCCAAACATTGCGGCCGCAAAGGCCTTGCACATGTCGATATCTAAGCCTGACCAAACGCCTTTGCTGTCAGGTGCACCAAAGCCGGACAAACCGGTATTGGTGCCGCACTGCACAAAGCCTTTCTTTTTTACGCTATCAAAGGTGGCACCAGCTTGGGCGACGGTGCTAGCCGCAAAAAGCGCAGCGCCAAAAGCAGCTAATTTAAGAAATTTCATGGATAACTCTCCGAATCACAAAAAAAGGGACAGCAGCCAAACGGGCGCGCTGCGGGGACGGATACCTGCGAACCACAGATAGTAGCTGCACGCTTAGACTCACTATATGGGGGGAATCCCTTGGCGGCAATCCTTAGGCACACGAGCAGAGTTACTATTCAGGTCTAAATGCGGCGAGTCATGATCGAATTTCAACACGTTTTTAAATCCTACGGCCAAGGCCGTAACATTTTGGCTGACCTGAGCTTCGGGGTGTCGGCCGGCGAGTTCGTTTATGTGGCGGGCCCCTCGGGCGCTGGCAAATCGACTCTGCTCAAGCTCATTGGCGGTCTTGAACCGCCTAGTCGTGGTTCGATCCAAGTCAACGGACACCGACTCGATCGGCTTTCGGCTCGGGCACGCCCGTATCTGAGGCGAGCAGTAGGCGTTATTTTACAAGACACCCATCTGCTCTACGACCGCAGTGCCATCGACAATGTCCTGCTTCCCCTTGCGGTCACAGGGCTTGCCCCCAGTCTGGCTCGAGCGCGCGCACGTGCCGCCCTCGAAAAAGTTGGGCTGTCTTCGAAAGAGAATATTCATCCAATCGAACTTTCGGGTGGCGAACAGCAGCGACTCGCGATTGCTCGGGCAATCGTTAACCGCCCAGCGATTTTGATTGCTGACGAGCCGACTGCCAGTCTCGATCTCGACAGTGCGCGGCGCATTATGGAAGTCTTCAAAGACTTTAACCGCGTCGGGGTAACCACCGTCATTGCCTCGCATGACGACACCTTGATGGCTAGCTACGCCACGCGCGCCTTTAAAGTCGAGCCAGGCAAGTTCGCCGACTCAGCTTCACAGCGAGCACCCACTTACACGCAGAGTGCTGTCATGGTTACAACTCAGTCTCCTACCCTGCGAGCGACACCGGACGATGCACTAAGGTGAAAAGCCTCTTACGCCAACACCGCTATGCCCTGGCCGTTACCCTCAGACGCCTGGCGGCAGCGCCTCTTTCCTCTTTAACAAACCTGTTGGTGATCTCGCTCGCCCTGTCGTTGCCCTTGCTAGGGGCCTCGCTACTTGTGTCGATGCAACCGGTCGCCCGTCAGGTGTCTGTGACCCCAGAACTCACGATTTTTTTAAAAATCGATGCCCCCGCTGCCGCTGCCGAACAAATCGCCAAGCGGGTACGCCAAGAGCACGCGGCGCTGGTAGCGGGTGTGCGCGTCATCAGCAAAGACCGAGCGCTAAACGACCTGCGGGGCAACCCCGCCTGGGAGCAAGCGCTCAAGGTTCTGCCCGGTAACCCGCTGCCCGATGCCGTCGTAGTGAGCTTGACTGCAAACGATCAGCTTGCCCAACTCGCCGATCAACTCGCGCAAGGCTGGCGTAAATGGCCCGGCGTTGAGCTCGTGCAACTCGACACGGCATGGGTGCAACGCCTTGAAGCCTTATTGCGCGCTGGCCGCATCGGCTTGCTACTGCTGGCGCTAAGCGTCGCGCTCGTGGTGCTTGCGACCGTTTTTAATACTGTTCGCATGCAAGCAATGTCTCAGCGCGAAGAGATCGGTGTGGCGCGCTTGGTGGGGGCTACTGAATCCTTTGTACGCAGGCCGTTTTTATATCTAGGCTCGCTCACGTGTAGTCTCGCCGCGCTGCTTGGCATCGGCATTGCCCGCTTAGCGTTGATCCCGCTAAACGACGCGCTCGCGAGCCTCGCTCGCAGTTATGACACAGAATTTGCGCTGTCCTTGCCACCAGCAGAGTTGTTAGCCGCCGCGGTGGTATCTGTCGCCATTTTGGGTGCGCTCTCGGCCCGCTGGTCCGTGCAACGCAATACCCAGTTTTAGGCCGCCTAGGCCATGCTACTGCCACCATTCACACTGATGGTTTGTCCCGTTACATAACTCGAGAGATCTTCGCTCGCTAAAAACAGCAGCACGCCAGCGCACTCTTCGGGCCGACCCAGACGCCCCATCGGAATCGATTTTTTTAGTTTTGCCTGCAGGTCGTCTTGACTTGTGACAGAACGGCTGGCATGCGCCGCATGGATAGGCGTGTCAATCACCCCCGGCGCAAGCGCATTGACTCGAATCCCTTCGCGCACAACCTCGCGGGCCAGCCCTTTGGTGTAAGTGGCAATGTAGGACTTTGACGCAGCATACAAACCAGCGCCACGGGTTCCACCCGTCTGTGCCGCCTGCGACGTGATGTTGATAATGCTGCCCCCGCCTTGTGCCCGCATATGTGGAATCACCTCTCGACAAAGCACCATCATTGAACGCGCATTGAAATGAAAGATTTCATCAATCGCCGCATCGCTCGCCTCAGCCAAAGCGATGCGGCGCATCATGCCGCCCACATTGTTGATCAGCACGTCTATACGACCAAAGCGTGCGTGCACAGCCTGCACCAATTGAGCTAACTGCGCCGAATCCATCACGTCGCAGCAAAAGGCCTCGGCGCTTGAGCCCGCCGCTTGTATCTGTGCCACCACGGACAAGGCGGCGGCTTGCTGCGATCGGTAATGCACCGCTACGCGCGCGCCATAGCGACCAAACGCTATAGCGGCAGCCGCCCCAATGCCCGAACTCGCGCCGGTAACCAGCACGACTTTATTTTTCAAGTCATTCATCGTTGTCTTTGTGAGGCGTCGTCATTTGGGGCTGAGGCTTTCGGTCTGGTAGATATCGCCTTTCTTTTTGAGGCTGGCGCGGCCGGCTTCAAACAGCCAATCGCGTCCTGGTGCCGCCGCGAACAGGGTCTGCGTGTAAGCGTGCGCTGGCGCTAAAAAAATATCAGCCGTTCGGCCGGTTTCAACGATCTCACCTTTTGACATGACCGCGACCCGGTCGCAAACCTGCGCCGCCACGCGCAAGTCGTGGGTAATGAATAGCATGGCCAAATTCAACTGATCACGCACCTCGTCCAACAAACCGAGCACTTGGGCTTGCACTGAGACATCGAGGGCAGACACCGCTTCATCGGCAATCAAAATCTCGGGCTTCATCGCCAGCGAGCGCGCAATACAAATCCGTTGGCGCTGACCCCCCGAAAACTCATGCGGAAACCGTTGCAGCATCGTCGGTTCAAGTCGCACGAGCTCCATTAACTCGCTGGCGTGTCCCCAAGCCTCTTGGCGTGTAGCGCCATAATTCATTGGCCCCTCAATAATTGAGTCGCCAACGGTGCGGCGTGGGTTTAATGAACGATAAGGATCCTGAAAGACGATCTGCACACATTTTCGTAAAGGTCGCATTTGCCGATTCGACAACGGCGCAATGTCTTGCCCGTGCTGAAAAATCGAACCACTTGTGGTCGTAATCAATTTGGCCACGCAACGCGCGACGGTAGATTTTCCTGAGCCCGATTCACCCACGATACCTAGTGTCTCGCCACGGCGCAGTTCAAGCGCGACTTGGCTGACCGCCGGCGTCCGACTGTTGGGATAGGTTTTGACCAATCTCTCAGTGCGCAAGATCACCTCGCCCCGTACCGATGCCTCGCGCACGCGCGGCGTCATACTGGGCACGGCAGCAATCAACATTTGAGTGTATGGATGCTCGGGATGCTCTAGCACTTGCTGTTTCTGGCCAAATTCAACGAGTTCGCCTTGGCGCAGTACCGCCACTCGGTCAGCAACCTCGGCCACCACACCAAAGTCGTGCGTGATAAACAGCACACCGGTGCCGTGCTCACGCTGTAAAGTTCGAATCAATGCCAGAATCTGAGCCTGTGTGGTGACATCAAGTGCCGTGGTGGGCTCATCAGCAATCAATAACAGCGGCTTTAAGACCAGAGCCATCGCGATCATGATGCGCTGACGCTGGCCGCCCGACAATTGATGCGGATACGAGCGTAGCATTCTGAGCGGGTCCGGAAGCCCGACCTGTTGAATCATATCGAGCACACGTGCCTGGCGCTCAGAGGCCGTCAGCGCTGTGTGTGTACGCAAGACTTCATCGATTTGCTCACCACACGAAAAAACCGGATTCAACGCCGTCATAGGCTCTTGAAAGATCATCGACATGGTGGTGCAGCGCAATTGCCGCAGCCGCGCTGGTGCCATCGTTAAGACGTCTTCACCTTGCAACAAAATCTTGCCTGCCGTTGGCACCAAGGCCTTAGCCTGCAAGCCCATCACTGTGTGAGCGATGGCAGATTTTCCTGAACCAGACTCGCCGACCAAACAAACGATTTCACCCGGGTTGACCGTCAAGCTGACCTGTGCAACAGCATGGGCACGGTCTGCACCGCGCGGCAATGAAATGTCTAACGCATGTATTTCAAGCACGGGCCGTGCTAGTGCAGCGTGTTTTTGTGTACCAGACGTCTGCACCGCATCTGTTTGCGTCAGTTGTGCATGCAATGACTTAGGTGCACCACTTGTCTGACTAAAGTGATCGCTTACGTTTGAACCGGTCATAGCCGTTTTCTCATACGTGGGTCAAGCAAGTCACGCAAGCCATCGCCAAACAGGTTGACCGCTAGCACCGTCACTGCCAAAAACAAACCAGGGAAAAAAATATTGTGTGGCAACATGACAAACATGGCCCGCCCTTCTGCCATGATGTTTCCCCACGTCGGCGTTTCAGGCGAAATGCCAACGCCCAGAAAACTCAACACTGCCTCGACCAAAATCGCGTGCGCAGCGATATAAGTGGTTTGTACGATTAACGGAGCAATCGTATTGGGCAGGATATGCCGAACCAACAACACTGGCGTTGGCGTCCCGACCGAAATCGCGGCTTCAACGTAAGGCTCTTCACGCACCGACAACACCACTGAACGCACCAGCCTCACCACCCTAGGGATTTCAGTGATCGCAATCGCCAGGATGACCGTTGACAAGCCAGCGTTGAGCAGCGCCACCATCGACAGCGCAAGTAATATCGCGGGTATCGCCATTAACCCATCCATCACCCGCATCACGATGGCGTCGAGCCAGCGAAAATAGCCCGCCAACAAGCCAAGCACCAAGCCAACGAGCGCGCTCATCACCGCGACTGTTGCACCAATTAGTAGAGAGACTCGCGCACCAAACACCACACGGCTATAGATATCGCGTCCAAGCGAATCGGTGCCCATTAGGTGTACAAATTGAATTTTATTACCGTCATCGTCACGCAGGGTCGACTCATAGCCCGGCAATTTGTTGCGCACGCTGGGGTTAATCTCATCGGGGCTCATAGTGTGCAAAAACGGCGCCGCTAACCCAATGAATAACACGCATAACAAAATCGCAGCACCAACCATCACGCTTGGACTTCGCACGAGCGCGCGCCAGACCGACACGCGATCCGACGACGCATTGACGGCGCTCAATACCGTATCCTCGGATCAAACAAGGTGTAAGACAGGTCAATCAATAAGTTAACCATCACTGACGTTAACGAAAATAACAAGACAAGGGCTTGCACCGTCGGAAAGTCACGCGCCAGCACTGCGTCAACCGTAAGTCGACCCAAGCCTGGAATACTAAACACGCTTTCCGTGACCACCACACCCCCAATCAACAAAGCGATGCCGATCCCAATGACCGTCACAATCGGCACGGCAGCATTACGCAAAGCATGGCGCATCAGCACGATTTTGTTCGTCAATCCTTTTGCGTGTGCGGTACGAATGTAATCTTCACCCAATACCTCTTGCACGCTTGTGCGGGTGATGCGCGCGATCAGCGCACAATATACGGCCGACAACGCAAAGCAAGGTAACAATAACTTTTGCAACCAACCCCAAAAGCCCTCGGACAAGCGCTGATACCCTTGCACAGGCAACCAACTGAGCTCGATCGAAAACACATACATCAAGAGATAACCGACCACAAAAACGGGTATCGAGAACCCCAGCACCGCCAAACCCATCACGAGCCGATCGATCCAGGTTCCGGTGTAATAGGCTGCCAACACGCCAAGCGGCACAGCAATCATTACAGACAAAATGATGGTGCATAGCGCAAGCGACAGCGTGGGCTCTATTCGGTCGAGGATAAGTTCTGAGACTTGCTTTTTAAAGAAAAACGATTCGCCCAAGTTGCCTGTCGACACCTTTGTCAGCCAAACGCCAAATTGCACGAGCACAGGCTGATCCAAACCAAGCTTGACGCGTATGTCTTGAATTTCCTCAGTGGTGGCGTTATCGCCCGCAATGATGGCGGCCGGATCGGCTGCGCTTAAACGCAACATCAAAAACACCAGCACAACCACGATCGCCATGACTGGCACGGTAGCAAAGACACGTTTTGAAATGTAACGAAACACGGCTCAGCAGTCCGTCACTTGCCGGTTTTCGTGATGTTCCAGAACACTGGCGCAGGGGCTTTGATCAAACCACTTAAGCTTTTGCGAGCCACCATGGGTTGATACCACTGACCTAAAGGGATATAGACCGGATACTCAATCGCCCGTAGCTGTACCGCTTCAGCAAGCGCGAGTTGTTTAGCCAGATCGGTTTCGCGCGAAAATTCATTGCGCAACTTTTCAATCTGGGCATCACACGGCCAGCCAAACGTCGTCTTTTCACACGCAGCATTCAGGTAACTAGACTCAAGCGGATTGAGCACATTGTTGGTTGACGTGATGGTGAGGTTCCATCCGCCTTTAGCAATTGGATCTTTTTTGGCGCGCCGAACAACGACTGACTGCCAGTCCATCGACTGCATATCAACTTTAAAGCCTGCTTTTTCAAGCAAAGACTTAGCAACCGGAGCCAGATTAGCGTAAACGTGACGATCGGTTGAATGTAACAACACAATGGGCGTGCCGTCATAACCTGATTCTTTTACCAGTTCACGTGCTTTTTTGAAGTTCGATTCAAGCAAATTCTCCATGCCCTTGGTGGTACCGAATGGAGTCCCGCAGTAGAACATTGATTTACAGACTTTGTAGTAATCAGCATCACCAATGACGGCCTTCAAGAAATCTTCTTGATTAAAGGCATACCAAATTGCCTGGCGTGCCTTGGTATTATCAAAGGGTTTGTTCAGCGAATTAAACCTAAACACATACTGATTGCCCAAAGAACTCCAATCACTGAACTGAATATTGGCGTTCTTTTTTAGCAGCGGCAGCAGGTCGTGCGAGGGCTGTTCGATGATGTCGATCTCGCCGGCCAAGAGCGCGCTCACAGCAGTTTGCTGATCTGCGATCGCAAGCCACTCAACACGATCGACCTTCACATCTTTGCCGCCCGCCATGGCAGACGGCGGTTCGGCACGTGGCTTGTACTGCGCAAATTTTTCGTAAACCACTTTACTGCCTGGCTTCCATTCGCTGGTTTTAAACACAAACGGGCCCGAACCAATATATTCAGAAATTTGCTCTTGCGGGCTCGTCTCTGCCACCCGCTTAGGCATCATGAAAGCCGTACCAGACGCACGGCTTAAACCAAGCATGACTGCGGCCGTAGGTTCTTTTAAATTGATTTTGAAAGTCTTTTGATCAACCGCCACAAAATCTTTGACATGGGCCATCATCGCTTGTCCCACCACATCGCGCGCTGCCCAGCGTTTGATCGAAGCGATGCAATCCTCTGAGGTGACTGGCTGTCCGTCATGCCATAACAGCCCATCACGAAGGGTCATGGTGTAGACCGTTTTGTCTTCGCTAAGTTGGTACGTATCAATCATTTGCGGCTGCACTGCCCCTTGTGCGTCGGTCGAAAACAGGGTGTCGTAAATCATATAACCATGATTACGCGAGATATACGCGGTCGTCCAAACGGGATCGACAATTTTCAGATCAGAGTGCATTACAGCGCGCACAACCGTTTGTGGCTTAGCTTGAGCCAACGCGGCGCTCTGATGCGCCAAGCTGCCGACGCTAGCGATCACGATCGATACAGCCAAGCAAGTACGGCGCAATATCTTGATGCTCATGATGCAAGTCTCCAAAAGTTATTATTTTTTACAGCACATCCAACTCTTTTTACAGCACACCCTACTTTTTTACAGCACACCCTGCTCGATCAAGTCTTGTATCTCTGATTCCGAATAGCCTAGCATCTGCTTTAAGACATGCCCATTGTCTTCGCCGTACCCAGGGGCTCCACGATCGATAACACCGCCAGCGTAAGCGGGTGTTGCACTCATTTTGACCGGAAACTCGTTGACCGGCCAGCGACCAATTTTGGTGCCGGTCACTTCAGTTAGCCACTCAAGTTCTTTTAACTGTGGATCGGTGTCACAACGATCTGCTGCCGTCTGGCACACACCAGCGGGCACACCAGCACCCTGTAGGCGCGCCATGCACTCGCTGGCATCTTGAGTCAACGCCCAAGCGCTGATTTTTTCATCTAGCGCATCTTGATTTTGCAGACGCAAGGCCAAGGTGCTAAAGCGTAAATCCCATTGCAACTCGGTCAGTCCATCTTCGCGCACCAATGCGTTCCATTCGGCGTCATCAAAACACGCGATTGCCAGCCAACGATCATCGCCAGCGCAACGATACGCCCCGTGAGGTGCGGCGGGCTTGTAGGGTGAACGATTACCGTAACGCGTCCATTCGTTACCGTTCGCCGACCAATCGAGCACCGCGGTCGCCGTTTGATAAATACCGGCCTCGCACTGCGAAGCATCAATCCACTGGCCCTCGCCGGTTCGATTGCGATGATAAAGCGCACCAAGCGTCGCCAGCGCAAAGCCATAGGCGCCAATCCAGTCAAGATACGAGTAGCCCCAGCCAGCCGGCATTGCCGGATCAGGGCGGCCAGACATCTCTGTCGTGCCGGCAAACGAAGCCGCTACGGGGCCAACAGTGCGAAAGCGCCCATACTTACCAATGCCGCCCATGCCCGATTGCTGCACATAAATAATGTCAGACTTGATCGACTTGAGCACCTCGTAACCTAAACCTAGACGCTCAAGTACCCCAGGAGAAAAACCCTCAGCAACAACATCTGACTGGCGTGCAAGGTCTTTGGCAATGGCCAAACCCTTGGGGTGACGGATATTCAACGACATGCCACGCTTGCCTGCATTTTTGTTGTTGAACTGCCCGCCCATGTCTGAGTCAGTGACACCAAGCAAAGGCGCGGTCGCCACCTCACGCGCGGCGCGACCACCCACGGGCGACATCGCAGCCAGTCGGGTATCTGGATTTTCTTTCCATTCGACCTTGATACTTTCGGCGCCCAACGCAGCAAGAATGCGTGTACCACCGGCCGAAGCCAAAAACCAAGAGAAATCAAGAATCTTGATACCTTGTAAAGCGAACGGTGCGCCACGCGCAGAAATATTTTTGACTGTTGGGGTGTACTTAAACAATTGTGCGCGGCCATGTGCCTGCGACCCGGTTGGCGACGGGGCCTGCGCACCGGCCTTCAAAGCGTCGATATTTTTAGGTGCGCTCAGCAACGCGCTTAACTCGGCGTTGTGCTGCCCCAACAACGGAGCACGCTTGCCTGCCTGCCAGGCGGTCGCAGTACTCAACCATTTACTGGTCGGGTAACGCAAGGCACGACCCAACTCGGGGTGCTCGATGTCGGTAAACGAATGGCGCATCAACCAATGCTCATCCAATGCGTTTTCATGCGGCTTACGCACCGGCGCCCACAATAAACCAGCGTCTTGCGCTTCGCGCCAAGGCAAATCTTTATAGTCATACGAACCGACGAAATCACGAATGACTTCAAGCATGCGCACAGTTTCAGCATCCATCCCCGCAGAGCCGGGCGTGCTGCGCGCCTTAAGATCAGCCGTCGCTGACGGCGCTTGCAAGTCAGCGGCCTTGCCATAACGATCCAAAAAAGGTACGAGCTTGGCTTTATCGCGCGCCGACACCCCCCAGGTCATATTCCAGCGCTTGTCTTTGGTCGCACTGACGTTGGGGATGGGTGTTGGTTTTTCAACTGCATGGCGAGCCGTCTGGCGATAGAGGGGTGCTCGCCGCATTACCCAAGACATCACATCAAGCTCGGTATTTTTTGCAACAGCTTCGTGCACCGCGCACGACAGATCTTGCCCCATGCCCGTTGACTGGCGCGTAATCAACGCAGCCACCACTGCTGCTGTCATTTGTTCGGCCGCAATATGGTAGGCATGCCAAACCTGCGGTGCCGCCGGCGGGTGCTCATAATGACCCTCGGCGTTACGGTCATAGCCGCAGCACATCATCACGCCACCCAAGGCTAAATGGATCAGATCTGAGCCCTTAAAATCTTTCCAGGGGCCAGTATCACCAAAGGGTGTGATACGCGCAGTAATCAGCGTCGGAAAGAGCGTGTTCAGCGACTGCGAGGGCTTCAGCTCTGACAAAAATTGCCCGCAGGTACTATCTAAAAAAATATCCGCAGTGCCTAACAGCTGTAAACAGGCCGCCTGACCTTCTGCAGTGCCAAGATCAAGTTGTATCGATTTTTTACCGCGGTTGTACGCACAAAAGAAAATCGACCTCTCAGGATCAGCCTGTTCGCCCAGGTACGGACCAATACTTCGAGTTGGGCTTCCGCCAACCGGCTCGATCTTGATGACTTCAGCGCCTAGTCCGGCCAACAACAATCCACAGTACTCGCCCAACTCATCGGCAACCTCAATGACACGTAAGCCCGCCAACATTCCGGGCTTATCTTGTGGATTAGCGAATAACTCTGCGGCATTGAAAGGCGACTGCGACATAACGTGGTCCTCTGCTTTGTCTCAAGGCGAGCAACCCTCGAAGTGGGATCTGACCTTGTTTCTATTTGTTTTGATGACTAGCATCATGCCCCACAAAATGGGTATCATGCAACAGCGCCGTGTGTTTTATCTCGGTGTCGGCCACTGATACACCTAGACCTCAGAGCTTTAACGCCAAAGGATTTCGTTGTGAATGAACTACACGCGCTAAAAAATAAAATTACAGTCGTCGGGGTCGGCAATACCGCTTATGGCGATTTCCCGTTAATCAGCGACTACGGTCTAGGCGCACAGGCGTTTAAATCTGCCATCTCAGATTGTGGACTGAACAAAGACGAAATTGACGGCTTACTGGTGTGTCGTGTGCCGTCGTATGCGCGAATGGGTGAAGTGCTTGGCCTGAACCCACGCTGGACCATGACATTACCCGGACACGGCCGTATGTCAGGCATGTCGATTATCGAAGCTATGTTGGCACTCGAAACCGGTGCGGCAAAATACGTCGCCTTGATTTATACCAATATTGGCCGCTCACGCCGCGTGAACTATGGCGGCGAAGACGCCTCAAGCTTCTGGAACCCCTGGGGGTTTACCTCGCCCGGTGCTGCACACGCCATGATGTTTCGTATGCATATGGCCAAGTACGGCACGACCACCCGTCAACTCTCTGAAGTATCGGTAGCCTTTCGCAAGCACGCGTTACTGAACCCGAACGCCGTCATGAAAAAACCGATCACCTCTGACGATCACGCAAGCGCCAGACGCATCACCGAACCCTTAGGCCTGCTGGATTACTGCCTGATCAACGACGGTGCCGTCTGCATGATCTTAACCACTGCCGAGCGTGCTAAAGACCTTGCCAAGCCGCCCGTACTGATTTCAGGTGTCGGCGCACGCGACGCCTTCGAGCGCAGCGCGATTTCAAACTTTGATCAAGATTTTTGGTACAGCGAAATCAAAGACGCCGGCACCCAAGCCTTTGAAATGGCCGGCGTCACCCACGACGATGTTGATGCTCTGATGTGCTACGACAACTTTAGCCCGACCGTACTGTTTAGCCTTGAAGGCCTGGGCTATTGCGACCAGGGCGAGTCAGGCGCCTACGTGCAAGGCGGCACCCTGCAACTTGGCAATAAGCTACCCACCAACACCGATGGTGGACATCTCTCAAACTCGTACATGCAAGGCTGGGGTTTAAACGTTGAGGCCGTGCGCCAAATTCGCGGCGAGTGCGGCGCACGACAAGTTGCCGATTGCAACGTTGTGCAGTACATCGCCTCGACCCCTTGCACCCGCTCAATCATCTACACAAAAGGCTAAATCATGACGACCCAAACCTATGACAAGCCGCTGCCGATTATTGACGAGCTCAGCAAACCCTTCTGGGATCACGCCCTTGAGCATCGCTTGTCAGTACAAGCCTGCACACACTGCCGACACCTACAGTTTCCGCCCAGCCCCGTCTGCCCTAAATGCCTGTCAGACGAACAAGAATGGCTCGTCGTCAGCGGCCAGGCCACCCTCTTATCCTGGGTCAAGTTTCACCGCGCCTATTGGGACGGCTTCATGCAAGACATCCCCTACGACGCCTGCCTGGTACAACTCAAAGAAGGCCCCATCATGGTGAGCAACTTCAGCGGCCCCACCCCCGCCAACGTTCACATCGGCATGCCCCTAAAAGTCACCTTCGAACACGTCACCCCAGAAGTCGCCCTAAGCCGCTTCACCCCAGCTTAAAACAATCTAGGCAATCCGCAACCCCAAGCACTTTGAACACCCCGAAGCCGCGTATTTTTTGCTCAGCCAAAAAATCACCGGTTCGGGGCGGGCAAAGTGCGGGCGAAGGCAAAGGATCTAAGCAGCCCGACTCCCCCCCGCCCCAGCCCCAGCCGCCTCAAACTCACCCAGCAACCTCACACGGACAGCCTCAGCCCGCAGCAACGCAGCCTCTTTCACATGCCCATATCCACGAATCTCTTCAGGCACCCCAGCCACCTCAACCGCCTTCTCCAGAGACCCCCGCGAAAGCTTACCCAACATACCCAACACCGTCTCACGGTACTCAACAATTAACGCCCGCTCAGCACGCCGTTCAGACGTATACCCAAACACATCCATCCAAGTACCGCGCAAGCCTTTGAGCTTTGCCAGCAACTTGAACGCCACCAACATCCGAGGCCCAAACTTAGCTTTTATCAAATGCCCCTTGTCGTCGCGCTTAGCAAACAGTGGTGGCGCCAGATGAAAATGCACAGACCAGTCCCCTTCAAACTGCTCGTCCAAACCACGTAAAAACTCACCATCGGTATAAAGCCTCGCGACCTCATACTCATCTTTGTAAGCCATCAGCTTAAACAGATAACGCGCAACCACCAGCGTCAGGCGCTGCGTACCGCAAGCCTGCATTTCAGCGTCCGACACCCGATTCACAAACGCGACATACTCTGACGCATAAGCCTCGTTTTGATACTCGCGTAAAAACGCCGCCCGATGCTCACGCACTTGTTCAACCTCAGAGCCCGAGCGTTTGAACTCAACGATGGTCGCACCGTGCGCGCTAGGATTTAACGCCTGATGGGCGCCTCCTAAAAGGCGAGCAATCAGTTGCGGTTCGTGCGCGACACGACGCCCCCAGTTAAACGCCTCAAGGTTTTTCTTAACCTGCACGGCATTTAAAACAATCGCCTGCTCAAGCGAGCGATGATGCAAAGGAATCCAAGCTTTTTGATAGGCAAATCCCATCAAAAGTGGATTGGCATACACCGCATCGCCCAAGAGCTTCACCGCTAGCTCTGAGGCATCGACGCTCTCGATTCTTCCCTCACCACAGGCTTGCTCAAGCTCCTGACGTAATTCATGGGCAGCGAGCGTCCAGTTCGGATTGCCGATGAAGGCTGCCGTTGGGGCGACATCGGCGTTTAACAACATCCGTGTGTGCCCGGGCCGCATGCGCGCCACCGCCTCTGCACTTGAACCCACCACCAGATCCGCGCCCAACACCAAATCAGCCTGACCCATCGCGATGCGAGTGTTCAAAATATCAGCGGCTGTCGGGGCGATGATGGCGTGTGAAAACACCGCACCGCCCTTTTGTGCCAAGCCTGCCATGTCAAGAACCGAGCCCGCTTTGCCTTCCAGATGAGCCGCCATACCGAGCAACTGGCCAATCGTGACGACGCCCGTCCCCCCAACGCCCGCCACAAAGATGCCATACGAGCGGTCGAGTGTAACTAGAGCCGGATCGGGTAAAGCCAAAGCCTGCTCCTCGGTTGCCTCAAGCAGCTTTGGCTTGCGTAACTGCCCGCCCTCAACCGTCACCAAGCTTGGACAAAAGCCCTTCAAACAAGAAAAGTCTTTATTGCAACTCGATTGATTAATGACACGCTTTCGACCGAGCTCTGTTTCGAGTGGTTCGATCGATAGGCAATTAGATTGCGTCGAACAATCGCCACAACCCTCGCAAACACGCGGGTTGATCACGACACGACGTGCCGGGTCAGGATAAGCATTGCGCTTGCGGCGGCGACGCTTTTCCGTGGCGCACGTCTGGTCATAAATCAGCGCAGAGGTGCCCGAGAGCTCACGCAACTCTTTTTGAACACGCTCAAGTTCATCTCGATGCACAACCTCTACACCCGGAGGCAAGCCGCTTCGTTGCGCATATTTTTCTGGCTCATCGGTAACAACGACTAGCTTGACCACACCCTCAGCCAACACCTGCGCGGCCATCATCGGCACTGTGATTTGCCCATCGACGGGCTGACCACCGGTCATCGCGACCGCATCATTAAATAAAATTTTGTAGGTAATATTGACCTGCGCCGTGACTGCCGCACGGATCGCTAACAGGCCCGAGTGAAAATATGTGCCATCACCTAAATTAACGAAGACATGCTTTTCAGTGGTGAACGGCGCTTGCCCGATCCAAGGTGCACCTTCGCCACCCATTTGCGTGAATACATGCGTGCTGCGATCCATCCACAGCGCCATATAGTGGCAACCAATGCCAGCCATCGCGCGCGAACCCTCGGGCACGCGCGTCGACGTGTTATGTGGACACCCCGAGCAAAACCACGGCTTGCGCTCAGCCACTACCCGTGGGCGAGCTAACTCGCGCTCGCGGGCTGCAATAAACGCCAAACGAGCCTCGATCTGCGCGCGCACCTGCGCAGGCAACTCAAGGCGTAACAGACGCGTGGCGATCGCGCGCGCCACCATCGATGGCGAAAACTCATAGTGGGCAGGCAACAACCACGGGCTTTGCGGTACACCCCATTCGCCACCGTCTTTATCGTCAAACTTGCCAACCACACGCGGAATCTTTTTACCCCGTCCGATCCAGCCGAACAGTTCTTCTTTGACTTGATATTCAAGCATTTGGCGTTTTTCTTCGACTACCAAAATCTCGTCGAGATTTTCTGCAAAACTGAGTAAGCCTGTCGACTCAAGCGGCCAGACCATCCCCACTTTGAACAGACGCAAACCAATTTGCTGACATACCTCAGGCGTCAGGCCCAGATCGAGCAAGGCTTGTGTCGTGTCGAGGTAGGCCTTACCCGAAGTGATGATGCCAAAGCGCGCTTGCTCGTCGGGTACCGTCCAAAGCTGACGGTTCAAACCATTGGCGCGGGCAAAGGCCAGCGCAGCGTATAACTTTTGATCAAGCAGTCGCGCCTCTTGGGCCAGCGGCGTGTCGCCCAAACGAATGTTCAAGCCCCCCGCGGGTAAGACAAAATCTTCAGGAATGTTGACCTGAACACGCTCGGGGTCGACATCCACCGAGGCTGAGACCTCAACGATGTCGGTGATGCATTTCATCCCCACCCACAAACCTGCATACCGGCTCATCGCCCAGCCCAGCACGCCATAATCAAGAATCTCTTGCACGCTCGCCGGAAACAAAACCGGAATTCCACAGGCTTTTAAAATATGATCGCTTTGATGGGGCAACGTCGAAGACTTTGCAGAGTGGTCGTCACCTGCCACAACCAAGACGCCACCCAAGGGCGAAGTCCCCGCCGCATTCGCGTGTTTAAAGACATCGCCGCAGCGGTCTACTCCGGGCCCTTTGCCGTACCACAAGCCAAAAACGCCCTCGTACTGCGCGCCCTCAAACAGATTGACTTGCTGAGAGCCCCAAACCGAAGTCGCAGCAAGGTCCTCGTTGACGCCGGGCTGAAACACGATGTGGTGTTGCTTCAGGCGCTCAGCGGCTTTCCAAAGATTTTGATCGAAGCCGCCTAAAGGGGAACCGCGATAGCCAGAAATGAACCCGGCGGTGTTAACCCCGGCGGTCTGATCACGCACGCGCTGATTCATTGGCAAGCGCACAAGCGCGTGGATCCCACTGAGCCAGGCACGACCCGCAGATAGGTCGTACTTATCGTCTAGTTTGACGGAGTTTAAGGCTTGCAACTGCTGGTCTGAAAACGGGGCATTCATTTGTATGGACTCCTTTTGAGTAGTATGGTCCGTGCCTGCTGACTCCGATCTCTCTTTTGAAGCGACTTGGTCAACCACGGGTTAATCATTTAAGCCTCAGGGCGCACGCGTGAAAGCTCACGCTGACTCTGTTGTAACCCCGTCTGCGCGTTGCGGCAAGTGCTGTCTGACGCAGGCATAATACAAACGTCTGCGGCCGCGCGAAGCAAGTCTTGTCCCCTTGGCGCCGAATCGTTTAGTTTTACGCAAAAAATATGAAAATTGCCCCTCGCTTGGTTGCCTGGCAACGCGAACATGGTCGCCACGGACTCCCCTGGCAACGCACCCGCGACCCCTATCGGGTGTGGCTTTCTGAAATTATGCTGCAACAGACACAAGTCGGCGCTGTACGCGACTACTATCAACGCTTTTTAACTAAGTTTCCAACCATTAGCGCGCTTGCTCAGGCGCCTGCGAGCGAAGTCATGGTGCAGTGGGCCGGTTTAGGGTATTACGCGCGGGCACGCAATCTGCACGCCTGTGCCAAGCAAGTGATGCAAGACTGGGGCGGCGTATTTCCGACCCAGGCGGCGGGTTTGATGACACTACCAGGCATTGGACCCTCGACCGCCGCTGCGATTGCCGCGTTTTGTTATGGCGAACGCGTCGCAATCCTCGACGGCAATGTTAAACGCGTCTTAGCGAGACTGTTTGCGATCGAAGGCGACCCAACCACACGGCCCATTGAAGTGCAGTTGTGGGCGCGCGCGCACGAACAAGTGCCTTCGGCAAAGGCTTGTACGCAAGACACGGACTTTATGTCCGCCTACACGCAGGGTCTGATGGATCTTGGTGCTTTAGTTTGCACGCGCGGGCGTCCACAGTGCGATGTTTGCCCGCTAAAAAAAGACTGTCTGGCTCGCCTGCAAGGCCGCTGTGACGAGCTCCCGTGGCCACGCGCGCGCAAAGTCTTGCCCGAGCGTGCCGTCACGATGTTGATCCCGCATCGACCGGGCCACATCTGGTTAGAACAACGCCCGACAACTGGCATCTGGGGCGGCCTCTGGAGCCTGCCCGAGTGCGCGCAAGATCTGGAAGTCAAACTCGCTTGTCAACAACTTGGCCTCACCGTCAAAAAATCTGACACACTCGCTCACTTTTTGCATGTCTTTACGCATTACCGGCTGACTGTGCGACCCGAGTTGGTGTTAGTTGAGCACACCACAACAACACCCCGCACCCAAATACCAGTATCTGACAAACGATGTCTAACCGGTCAGCCAAGCGCCAACACCGGACAATGGGTCGCGCTCTCTGAACTTGCGCAGCGAGGTTTACCAGCGCCCGTACGCAAGTTGCTCGAAGGCCTGCTGGCCGACGGACAACTTGTTTGACAACAACATAGGAGTAGGATGCGCAAGCAGTGCGCCAAGGGGGGCAAGAAGGAGGCACGCAGGAGCCAAGGGTTCAGGCCTGAGGTGGTCGGTACTTACTAATACTCATTAACATGCCGCACGCGACCCCAATCGTCAATAAGGCGGTACCGCCGTAACTGAGCAGCGGCAAGGGCACCCCAACCACCGGCAAAATTCCGGTCACCATTCCGATATTCACGAAGACATAAATAAACAGCACCATCGACAAAGCGCTGGCCAGCAAGCGTTGGCCTTGGCTTGGCGCGCGCCAGGCAATTGCCAGGCCACGCCAGATTAAGAGCAGGTACAAGACCAGTAAGGTCACGCCACCATACAAACCAAACTCTTCAGCAAACACAGCAAAAATAAAGTCGGTTGTCCGCTCAGGGATAAAATCCAAATGGGTTTGTGTGCCATTCATATACCCCTTGCCATAGACGCCACCCGATCCAACCGCAATGGTCGATTGAATCGTATGAAACCCCTTACCTAAGGGGTCAGTGCTTGGATCAAGCAAGGTACAGATGCGATGTTTTTGATACTCGTGCATCATCACCCAATTAAAGTCATCGGCGCACAACTTGTCTTGCTGCAAATAAACCGAACCAATACCCAACACACCGACGACCATCACCGGTATCAACAGCTTGAACGATAAACCCGCAAAAAAAATCACAAAAAAACCCGCACTAAACACCAAAATGCCCGTACCTAAATCGGGCTGCTTAACGATGAGCAAAAAAGGCACAAGCAAGAGCACACTCGCCGCGCATAAATCCAAAAACTTCAACGGGCCTTCACGCTTACTAAAATACCAGGCCAACATCAAAGGCAAGGCTATTTTCATCATCTCGGAGGGTTGAATGCGAGTGATTCCGATATTGAGCCAGCGGGTCGCGCCTTTACTGGTATCACCCAAAAAAAGTACAGCAAAAAGCAGAACGACTCCCACCACGTAGGCCGGCACAGCAAGTTTTAAAATAAATTGTGGTGGCGTAACAGCAACAACCCACAACGCAGCAAGAGCGATATAAAAATTCCGCGCCTGATCCGAAAAGCGCGCGTCTGTGCTGCCAACGGCCGAGTGCATCACCACCAGACCAACGGTCGCCAGCAACAACAAAATCAACATCAGCGGCCAGTCAATAGACGTCAGGCAACGAGCGAGCACTTTGAGAATTATTTTCATGGGGCTGCCCTTTGCGTCGGCGCCGCGCGCAGCAACCAGGCGTCAAACACTTTACGCACAATGGGTGCTGCCACACTGCCGCCCCAACCCGCATTTTCAACAATGACTGCGATCGCAATTTTGGGTTGATTTGCGGGGGCAAAGGCCATAAACAAAGAGTGATCACGCAGGCGCTCGTCAATTGCGCTACTTTGATATTTTGCGCCGCGCAAACTATAGACCTGCGCCGTACCGGTTTTACCGGCGGTGGTGTAAGGCGCGCCCACAAAGGCTGCAGCTGCAGTCCCCGAAACAGTCACTTCGGTTAACGCACGCTTGACGACCTGCAGATTTTCTTTTTTTAGTGCAACCTTATGGGCCGCTTCAGCGACAGTTAAGGTTTGCTCGTCGGTGCGCGAATCTTTGATCGAGCGCACCAGATGAGGCTTCATATAAACACCATCATTAGCCAGCACCGCTGTCGCTTGCGCGAGTTGCATCAACGTGAACGAGTTGTAGCCTTGCCCGACCGCGATTGAAATTGTCTCTCCGGCGTACCAGCGCTGTTGATCGCGATTTTTATATGCCCCGCGCTTCCAGTCAGTCGAGGGCAAAACGCCACGCCGTTCGCCCTCGATATCGATACCCGTTATCTGCCCGAAGCCAAAGGGCTTCATGAAATCGTGCAGATTATTCACACCAATTTCGGGTCCGAGAGAATAAAAATAAGTATCAGACGACACGACCAGAGCGCGATGCATATCGAGCGTTCCAAACGCGGTCGACCCCGAGTTTCTAAACCGTTGCCCTCCAAATTCAAAATAACCAGGGTCTGAAATTAAATCGGTCGCCCGCCGCTTATTGAGCTCGAGTGCGGCCAGCGCTACGAAAGGTTTATACGTTGACCCGATTGGATAGGTGCCATAAACAGGTCGGTTAATCAGCGGATGATCGGGCGACTCATTTAACAGACGCCAACTTTCAGAATCGATTCCATCAATAAACAAATTCGGATCAAAAGAGGGCTGCGAAACAAAGGCAAGCACGTCGCCGGTTGACGGCTCGATCGCCACGAGCGCGCCACGTAAATCTTTGAACGCCTCTTCGGCCAGCCGTTGTAAACCCATATCTAAAGACAAGACCAGGTTAGCGCCTGGGGTCGGATCCACGCGCCGCAACACTCGAACCGGTTTGCCCCGTGAAGTTACTTCGCGCTCTTCGAAACCGGGCTTGCCAAGCAACGCCGTCTCGTAGGTTTTTTCAAGTCCTTTTTTACCGATAATATCTGTGCCCCGGTAGTTGCCCAGTTCACCGCGGGTTTCAAGCACAGCGAGATCGCCCTCAGCGATCCGACCAACATAACCGACTACGTGGCCCGCAGCCTTACCTTGCGGATATTCGCGTACCCAGCGCGCGCGCAGCTGTACCCCCGCGAACCTCAAAGCATTCGCCGAAAAAAATGCGGCCTCGGTTTCGTTTAAATTGTTACGTAAGACGATGCTTGCATACTTACCAGATTCAGCCACACGCCTTTTGAATCTGCGCTGATCGGCTGCGCTGATAAATACAATCGGCGTGAGCGCGTCAAACATCGCGTCGATATTACCCGCCCGAGCCGGAACCACTTCAAGCGTGTAGCTTAAATAATTTCGCGCCAAGACCTCACCGTTGCGATCGACGATTTCACCCCGCCTTGGCGCAATCGGCACCACGGCGAGACGATTACTGTCGGCACGTGCCGACAGACCTTCGTGACGCTCTACCTGCAACACCCAAAAGCGCACTGTCAATAAACCAAAGCAAAAAAATGCGAACAGCCCCGCTACAACCAGTCGCAATACGAGTGGGCCTTTGGGTTGCTGGTCGTTTTTCTTAAAATCGAACATAAGCGCTTTGTATTAACCCGAGTGCGTCTGAGCATCTTGCAGTCGGTGCAGAGGCAAGAGTAATAACCAGGCTACCAAGGGCCACAAGGCCGTTGTCACCACGACCGCTAACAGCCAAGACCAACCGGGCCAGGCACTCACCAAAAATGCGCCAAGCAAGACGCCCGCCGCTTTGACAAGAATGAACAGTGGCAATAAATGCAAGGCCTGACTCAACAGGCCAAACCGCAACAGGCGTCGATGAATCGACTGTGCGCCGAATACCATCAGCGTATAGGTCACTGCCTGCAGACCAAGCGGGCCGACGTCGTGCACATCCATCAGCAAGCCAAACATAAAGGCGGTAAACAGCCCAACGCGGCGAGCATCATGCAAGGACCAAAACACTAACACTAGCAGCAGCAGGTCAGGCGCCGAGGGCCAAAGACGCCATGGCAGCAATGAGAGCAGCCAGATACCGAACAACGTTGACCAGACAAAGGTCAGGCTGGTCGTGTGATCTATCGGATTCGGTCCCACCGGACGAGGCAAGGGCACCGGCGGGGTATGAACACCAGAGCGCGCCGGTCTCATAGCGCTACTTCGACCTTGGCGCGTCACGCAGCGCCTCCGCGCCTGAGGCTGGCCTCTGGGTGCCCAGCGTCAAGTCGGATTCAAGCGGAACCTGCAACACCAAAAATTGCCGGTATCGCTCGGGGTGTGAAGAGGGCAACGCCTCGGCGCGCGCAAAGCCCGAAGCCGAACTGCGTTGCACCTGATCGATTCGCCCAACCGACAACCCTGGCGGAAACACGCCCCCTACACCACTGGTGACGAGTAGGTCGCCTTCGCGCAGATCGGCGTCAGAAGAGAAGTAACGCACTTCAACTTTACCCGGCGTGCTTGAGCCAAAGGCGATTAACCGCAAGCCATTGCGCAAGACTTGCACCGGAATCGAAATAATCTCATCGGTGAGCATAGCTGCCTCTGAGGACATCGGCGAAACACGGGTGATTTGTCCGACCACTCCGCCTTCGTCGAGAATTGGCATCCCCGTTGCAATACCCGCGCGACTGCCTTTGTTAAAGACCAGGCGTCGACTAAAGGCATTAGCCGGTTCGTACAAGACCTCGACAACCACAGACGGGTGCTCGGCCGCTTTTTCAAACACCCCTAGCAGGCGACGCAACTGCGCGTTTTCAGCACCGAGCAGTGCCGCGTTGGTGGTGACTTGCGCCAACTCAATCCGTTGTTTTTGCAGCGCTTCGGTTTCAGACTTAATCAGCGCAGCCGCATCAAAAAAATCATGACTGAACGCAATGACGTCGCGCGGAAACATGACGAGCCGCTCGAAGGGGTAAAGAGAGGCAGATAGCGTCTGACGGACTGGGTTGGTCGTTTTATACGTGGCGTCTGTAAACAGTAGGGCAAATGCCACCAACAACAGCAAAGTCAGCTTGACCTCAGCGGCCGGACCGCGGCGAAAAAGTTGAAGAGTCACGGGTCGTTGCATGATAGCTTTGTACTCAACCGTTCAACGAGTTGACGCTCTTTGGGCTGGGTGGGAGGGCGTTTTGCGCGGGTCAGTCTTTGACGCCACGCCGCCCGTCGGTGTGCAGCACAACTAGTCGTCGATAAAAATGGCGCCTAGTTTTTCGAGATGCTCAAGAGCGTCGCCGCAACCACGCACCACGCAAGTCAAGGGGTCATCGGCCACAATGACAGGCAAACCGGTTTCTTCTTGCAGCAGACGGTCAAGGTCTCGCAGCAACGCGCCACCACCCGTCAACGAGATGCCTTTGTCAGTGATATCTGCCCCCAATTCAGGCGGCGTGTTTTCAAGCGCAATCTTGACGGCGGATACAATTTGGTTAAGCGGATCGGTCAAGGACTCGAGGATTTCGTTTGACGAAACGGTGAAGCTGCGCGGCACGCCTTCGGCCAAATTACGACCTTTGACCTCGATCTCTCGTAACTCAGACCCCGGGAAAGCCGAACCGATTTGTTTTTTGATGTGCTCGGCGGTGGGTTCGCCAATCAGCATGCCGTAATTACGCCGAATGTAATTAACGATTGCTTCGTCGAATTTATCGCCGCCCACTCGCACTGAACCCTTGTAAACCATACCGCCCAACGAGATGACAGCCACTTCTGTTGTGCCCCCACCAATGTCAACCACCATCGAACCGCTGGCGTCTGAAACATTGAGCCCAGCACCAATGGCTGCGGCCATGGGTTCTTCGATCAAATAAACCTGGCTGGCGCCAGCGCCCAAGGCAGATTCGCGAATCGCGCGACGCTCGACTTGGGTGGAACCGCAAGGCACGCACACGATTATGCGCGGACTTGGCGCAAACATGTTTCGTGGATGCACCATGCGGATGAACTGCTTAAGCATTTGCTCGGTGACCGTAAAGTCGGCGATGACGCCGTCTTTCATGGGGCGGATGGCCTGAATGTTACCCGGCACCCGGCCCAGCATCTGTTTGGCCTCGCGACCCACTGCCTGAATGATTTTTTTGCCGCCGGGACCACCGTCGTGGCGAATCGCAACCACTGAAGGCTCGTCGAGCACGATGCCCTTGCCGCGAACATAAATGAGAGTGTTGGCGGTACCAAGATCGATCGCCATATCACTTGAAAAATAATTACGCAGGAATCCGAACATGAGAGCCCAGCCAGAATAAAAGTTGACGCACGCAACATGCCGTGAATAGCCTGCCATCATAACTTATAATTCCGTTTGGATTGGCAAAGCAAGCTCCCGTCAAGCTCGCAAACCTACGAGGCAAGACGCACTCTGACAAAACCGATTTGCTCACGCTTCGTCCAGGGGCTTTTGGAAGCTTTTGACCTTCAAAGGCCAAGCGACGGACATGCGCCTTGCCTTTTCGCGGTTTTGACGCGGCGGGCGGCATTTTATTTTTCAAAAAGCAGCGACTTATGGCTATTACCGAACAAGAAATCACTCGCATCGCTCGTCTCGCTCGGCTCACCCTATCGCCCGAGCAGCGCCTGCAGGCGCAAGGCGATCTGACCAAAATTTTAGGCCTGATTCATGAACTTCAGGCGGTCGACACGCGTGGGATCGAGCCCTTAGCGCATCCGTTGTCTGCGCTGAAAGACGTTCATCTGCGGCTGCGCGATGACCTTGTTACCGAAGTGGCTTCGGTCCAGCGCCGCGAGGCGCTAATGGCCAATGCACCCGGTACAGCAGAGGGGCTGTTTTTAGTTCCAAAGGTAATCGAATAAATGAGCGTCGTCCTTCGCACGTTTCCTACCCTGACAAGCCTACAAACCGCCTTAGCGCAGGGTCAGCTCAGTGCAACCGAACTCGCGCAAGACTGCCTGAAGCAAATTCAGGCGCAGCAGGCGCTGAACGCTTTCGTGCAAGTCGACACCGAGCTCACGCTCGCACAAGCGCGTGCGGCCGACGCCAGTCGCGCCGCCGGCACAGCCGGCCCACTCACCGGCATTCCCATCGCGCACAAAGATGTCTTCGTCACGCAGGGCTGGCGCAGCACCGCCGGCAGCAACATGCTTAAAAACTATGTCAGCCCCTTTGACGCAACGGTAGTACACAAGTTACTCGAGGCCGGTTGCGTCAATCTGGGCAAACTAAATTGCGACGAATTCGCCATGGGCTCGGGCAACGAGCATTCGGCATTTGGCCCTGCACGCAACCCCTGGGACCAGCGCTGTGTGCCAGGCGGCTCGTCGGGCGGCTCGGCTGCCGCCGTCGCTGCCAGGCTCGTGTTCGCCACCACGGGCACTGACACCGGAGGCTCCGTTCGCCAGCCGGCCGCGCTGTGCGGGGTCAGTGGCATCAAACCTACCTACGGCGCTGTGTCGCGCTACGGCATGATCGCCTACGGCTCAAGCTTGGACCAAGCTGGCGTTATGGCGCCAGCGGCTGCCGATCTGGTTGCCTTGCTCGACACCATGAGCGGCTTTGACGTGCGCGACGCCACGAGCACCGAGCAATGCCGAGGCGTACCCAACGCACCTGGCCGTATCCAGAGCGAGTTCAACAAAGCGAGCGCTCACTTTGAATCTCAGGCAACCTTGCCGCTGAAAGGTTTACGCATTGGCGTGCCTAGCGAGTATTTTGGCTTAGGGCTTTCGCCTGAAGTCGGCGCAGCCATCGAGGCTGCCTTGGTTCAGTTCGAACAACTTGGCGCGCAGCGTGTTTCGATCTCTTTACCTCGAACGCGCTTGTCAATCCCGGCCTATTACGTCATCGCCCCTGCCGAAGCCTCAAGCAACCTGTCGCGTTACGACGGGGTGCGTTACGGGCACCGCACCGCCTCTTACACCGACCTCGCCGACATGACCGGTCGCTCGCGAGCCGAGGGCTTTGGCCTCGAAGTGCAACGCCGTATTCTGGTGGGCACCTATGTTCTGTCGCATGGCTATTACGACGCCTATTACTTACAAGCGCAACGCCTGCGCCGCATGATCGCCGACGATTTTCAAGCAGCGTTCACGCAAAAATGCGATGTCATCATGGGTCCGGTAACGCCCACCGTCGCCAAGCCAATTGGTGATAATCAAGATGACCCCACGGCAGACTGGTTGGCCGATGTCTACACGCTCGGTTTGAACCTCGCCGGTTTGCCAGGCATGTCTGTTCCTTGCGGCTTTGGCAAGAGCGCGGCGGGCAATCCCCTGCCCATCGGCTTACAAATCATCGGCGACTATTTTGACGAGGGCCTCCTGTTGGCGATTGCGCATCAATATCAACTGGCCACCGATTGGCATCAACGTCGAGCGGGGCAAGCATAATGGCTTACGAAATCGTCATTGGGCTCGAAACTCACACGCAACTTTCGACGCAAACCAAAATTTTTTCAGGTAGCAGCACGCGCTATGGCGCGCAGCCCAACACGCAAGCCAACGAAGTCGATATGGCGCTGCCCGGCACCTTGCCTGTCATGAACCGCGCTGCGGTTGAGCATGCCATTCGTTTGGGCCTAGCCGTTGGTGCCACGATCGCGCCTCGTTCGATTTTTGCGCGAAAGAATTATTTTTATCCTGACCTTCCCAAAAACTATCAAATTAGCCAGTACGAAATTCCTGTCGTGCTAGGAGGCTCGCTGACTTTTTTCGTAGGCGACAAAGAGACCACCATCAATCTCACCCGCGCCCACCTTGAAGAAGACGCGGGCAAATCGTTACACGACAATTACCTTGGTCCGCATGGTGAGCTATCCACTGGCATTGATTTAAATCGAACCGGTACACCACTGCTTGAAATCGTCTCTGAACCCGAGCTGCGCTCGGCCGCCGAGGCCGTCGCCTATGCCAAAACTCTGCACAGCCTGGTGATGTGGCTAGGCATTTGTGATGGCAACATGCAAGAAGGTTCGTTTCGGGTCGACGTCAACGTATCAGTACGCCCTGTTGGTCAAAAAGAATTTGGCACGCGCGCCGAAATCAAAAACGTAAATTCTTTTCGCTTTATCGAACGCGCCATCAACTACGAAGTGCGCCGCCAGATTGAGCTCATCGAAGACGGCGGCAAAGTCGTACAAGAAACCCGACTCTACGACGCCGATCTTGACGAAACACGCAGTATGCGCAGCAAAGAAGACGCGCACGATTATCGTTATTTTCCTGACCCTGACTTACCGCCACTGGTGATTAGTCAAGACTGGATTGATCAAGTCCAACAGTCAATGCCTGCTCTGCCTGATGCGCTCAGGAAACGCTTTGTGAACGACTTTGGAATCGCGCCAATCGACGCGGCCCAATTATCTAGCAGCCGTGCGCTGGCAACCTACTTTGAAGAGGTCGTCAACGCCTTGCCTTCTGGTCAAGCCAAACTTGCGGCCAACTGGCTGATGGGTGAAGTCTCGGCGACCTTAAACCGAGAAGAGAAAGACATTACGCAATGCCCCGTGACAGCACCCTTGCTGGCTGCATTGCTCAAACGTATTTTGGACAACACCGTTTCAAACAAAATCGCGCGTGATGTCTTTGCCGCGATGTGGGCGGGCGAAGAAAATGGGCAGCCCGATGCCATCATCGCAGCTAAGGGCCTCACCCAAATCAACGACTCGGGCGCCATCGAGGCAATGATTGAGGCTGTGCTGGCAGCAAACGCTGCAATCGTGGCCGAATACCGCGCAGGCAAACAAAAAGCCTTCAACTCGTTAGTGGGTCAAATCATGAAGGCGGCCAAAGGCAAAGCGAACCCTCAGCAGGTCAATGATTTGCTCAAAGCAAAGCTCGACCACGCATAAACCGCAAGCCCCACTGACCGACTGAGTGCAGACGACTTGACTGAGCCCTGAACGCTGTTGGGCTGGCGGTAGATATTTTTACTGGATGCCGTAGCGCATACGATAGGCGAGTACAGCCTCGCGATATTGAGCAAACTCGGCATTCTGTCTAAGCAGCGCTAAGATATCGTCAAGCGAAGCGATCGTCACCACCGGCAGGCCGTAGCGTTGCTGCACCTCTTGCACCGCTGAATGAGGTGATAAGCGACCCTCAGCGCCGGCGCGTTCCATACGATCCATTGCGATCAGTACCGCACAAGGTTCAGCGCCCGCCGCGCGGATTATCTCGACCGACTCGCGTACCGACGTACCCGCGGTGATCACGTCATCAATAATGACGACGCGCCCTTTGAGCGGTGCGCCCACTAAGACTCCGCCCTCGCCGTGATCTTTTGCTTCTTTGCGGTTGTAGGCAAAGTCGATCGGTTGCCCATGCATCGCCGGATGAGACGCCAACGCCACCGCGGTGGCAGTTGCCAGCGGTATCCCCTTATACGCGGGCCCAAACAACATATCGAAGGGCAGTTTAGAATCCACTAAGGCTTGAGCATAAAATTGTGCCAAGCGGCCAACCGAAGCACCAGAATTAAATAACCCAGCATTAAAAAAATACGGACTCGTGCGCCCCGACTTGGTCAAAAAACTACCAAAGCGCAGCACGCCTTCACTCAGGGCAAACTTTACAAATGCACCACGTTCTGAACCCGTCGACATTGCAGACCTCGCGATTAAAGTGTTCGATGGCTTGAATTATCTCATTGACCAGGAGCCTGATCTTGCTACGCATCACTTCACTGAACCTAAACGGTATCCGTTCGGCCTATAACAAAGGACTCGCGAACTGGTTAAAAGTACATCAGGCCGACATTCTTTGTCTACAAGAACTCAAAGCCCACCTCGCTGACATTCACGAAGATTTCCAACACCCACTCGACTATACGGGCCATTTTTTTGCCGCCGAGAAAAAGGGCTATAGCGGCGTAGGGCTCTATTTGAAACAGCAGCCTGAGCATGTGACCCAAGGTATCGGCTGCGTAGAGTTCGATCTTGAGGGGCGTGTGATTCGGGCCGACTGGTCAAATATTTCTGTGATCAGCGCCTATTTGCCCTCTGGCTCGAGCGGCCCCGAGCGGCAGGAGGCCAAGTTTCGGTTTCTCGACCAATTTGGCCCGTGGCTGCAAGGCTTAATGGAAGATCATAAAAAGACCAAGCGCGAGTACGTGATTTGCGCCGACTGGAATATCGCACATAAAGAAATCGACCTGAAAAACTGGAAGTCGAATCAAAAAAATTCAGGCTTTACGCCTGAAGAGCGCGCTTGGGTCACAAAGGTGATCGATCAGGTGGGCTTTGTCGATGTTTTCAGGCAACTCGATCCACGCGCTGAACAATACACTTGGTGGAGTAATCGCGGCCAGGCCTGGGCCAAAAACGTTGGGTGGCGGCTCGACTATCAGCTTGTGACGCCCAGCTTAGCGGCACGGGCAAAAGCCGCCAGTATCTACAAAGATGAACGCTTTTCTGATCATGCGCCGCTCACGATTGATTACGACTTTGCGTTGAAGTGAGTTTGTCAGCAGGTGATTCGCACGCAGTACGCACAACCTAGGCCGATACAGCGTGCCAAAATAATTTTGCTTACAAGCCACGCGCGTCAATGCGCTCGATATCTTGTCTGCGCCAGTGCAACAACCACAGTCCGGGCAGAGCGATCAAGACCGTCAGTAAAAAAAACACCGGCCAACCCGCGACCTGCACCAACTGGGGCGTTAAGGGGCCGGCGAGATAGGTGCGCCCGACGGCCGACAACGCGGAAAGTAACGCAAATTGCGTCGCAGAAAACTGTTGGTTGCAAAGCCCCATCAAGAGCGCCACAAATGCTGCAGTCCCCATCCCGCCGCATAGGTTTTCGATGCCAACGCCAGCGGCCATCAACCACACGTTGTGAGGGCCTACCGAGATGACCCAGAACCCCAGGTTTGAAACCGCTTGCAAGACGCCAAAGAGCATCAGCGAGCGATATAAACCCAGACGCGCCATCAACGCACCACCCGCCAACGCCCCAACAATCGTGGCCGCCAAACCAAACAGTTTATTGACCGTGCCCACTTCTGTTGCGGTGTAGCCTGCAGCACGAATCAAAAAAGTGGTCGACAAGGCTCCTGCAAACGCGTCACCCAACTTATACAAAACAATCAACACCAACACCGTCACGGCCTCGGGTC
>CAMCZQ010000012.1 GCA_945887835.1 Bordetella parapertussis
GTCTACGGCGCCACGCACCATAATCGCGCCCGACATCAGACTTGCCACTTGCAGAGCGCTTGAGCCATGATATTGCGGGTGGTAATAGAACGGCCCAGCAGGATGATCTTTGGGTATGCGATAGACGTGCTGGCGAGAACCTCCGTTTGGCAATACGCCACCGTAATTAGGATCCACCACATAGTCACCATACTCAGGCGGGCTGACATCGCCATAAATCCCCGGAAACACATGCAGTCCATGTACGTGCAAATTCGTCGTATTCGGTCTGATGTAATTCGTCGGATCGCGAAACGCTTGCACTGGGGGGTTCTCGGGCAGCTGATTCAGCAACCGAATCCTCAATTCGTCACCGCCTCGAACAACTAAGGTTGGACCTGAGTAGCCTGCCCGTTGAGAGTCATAACCGTAGGCGCGTAGCGACGCAGGATGGCGCACGGTCGGCTTTGAGCCAGATAGCCGGGTATCAAAATATGAAATCGTGAGGGTGACCTCTAACAAACCATTCTTTGCTTCGAGTAAAGGCGGTTGCACGAAGGTCTGCATCGGCAATGCATGACGATCACTCTCGTATTGATCACAGGCCGTTAAACCAAGCGGCACCGCCATGCCCGAGGCAATGCTCACGCCATAGCGTAAAAAATCACGCCTAGCGTTTGCTTGTTCGCTATGATTGGTCATATTCGCTTTAGCCATTTTTCCAAAAGGGAGAAGGCATCAATTGTTGCCGGGCTGCACGACCAATCTGCCCCGTCTCATTGCTGCCCCAGCCGTACAGCGCGTGCCTGCTAATTGCCAGAGCATGCATCTCACCGGCAGCGATCGCCTGCACTTGGGTAAGGCCCAACACTTTTGTAGGAGTGCTTCGAGGTTGTGTGTCATTTGCACCGAGCTGGCCATAACCGTTCCACCCCCAAGCGTATACGCTACCAGATTTTGCTAGTGCCATTGAAAAATGCGTGCCAGCTGCGATTGCTGTTATTTGTTCTGGCATCTGAATCAAAGCTGGTTGACTGCCATAGCGCTTATGCTGATGGCCCAACTGCCCATATTGATTACTACCCCAGCCATACAGCTCGCCCTGACTGCTGAGGGCTAAAACGTGAGTCGAGCCAACGGCGATACTATTAATCGAACCCGTGACACGAACAAGCTCTGGAGTGGGCGCATTTCTTAAATGCCCTAGCCCTAATTGCCCTGCAGAATTACTGCCAAAAGAAAGAACTTCTCCCTGCCGTGACAACGCGATCATGAAGTTATCGCCCAATGCGATCAGCTGCAAGGCTGGTAAACCACGGACCACACCAGGCGATGCATTCATTTGCGCGGTTACACGGCCCAGTGCCTGATCAACGTTGAGACCCCAAGTGTGAAGACTGCCCGCTTGACCAATTGCCGCAAAGATTGACTGCCCCGCGGCAACGGACTCTGGTCCAATGATGCCTTCAATGGGAGTGGGTATTTCAGAAGTTGCCTGATCACCACCGACCCCAATTGGATTCCAACCCCAAACGAGTAGCTCTTTTTGGGTCGACACCCCAAGACTAACGGCATAGCCTGCCGACATACGACTCAATCTTAATGACGAGCCTACATATACTGGCTGACTGTCTAAACTAGGCGCACTACAAATATCGACATTACCAGGTTTGTAGCGCCCGCTGCCTGCACCGCCCCAACCCAGCACTTCGCCAGATTCTAAAAGCGCCAAAGTCTGGCTCTTGCCAGCACTTACCTCACGAATGATAAAGGACACGTTTAGATCTAGCCTAGCGAATCCCCCCCTTTAGGGTTCCAATCAAGCCCGGAAGAACAATGTTCCCCGCAAGGTCTGGAAGTTGCGAATAAGGGATCCCCTCTTGCATCGCAGCAGAGCCAAGTGCCGCGTTATAGTCAGGCGTCCCTCTAAAACATCCTACAGAAAACGGATATTGATTGTTCAGATGGTAATGGTAGATATTTTGCATCGAACCGTTCCATTCAACCGGGTGTATGTGGCCATGGCACTCGTCTAACTCGGCATTCGTCACCATCTTTCCATCCACGCCGCGCGGGCCAAAAATCCCGAAGCCATCCAGTGCATAACCAAATAATGGTGAATGACCCGAGGTACCTTGATTCGGAAAGCACTTCCAAGAGTAACCATGATAGTGATATTGCTGCGCATAAGGATGGCCAAAGCACTGATCATTAGGGAGTGCATTGGTCGGGCTATACCAATTACCACTAGAATCGTTCGCGAGTTCTACATGCCAAGCGGCTCCAGTCAAAGTAATGCCAATGATCAACGAGTTAATCGGATTAAATCCCGTTATTACCGGGTTTAAGGGCAATTTGCTGGTGAGGTCGTAAGGAGAGATACCAATGGCAGCTGCTGAAGAATAGTTACTACCCGTTCGCGGATCGGTACCACCTGGCAAAGCCGCATAGTAGGCGTACGCCGCTGTGCCTGGCTGCACAGGATAATTTCCCATTGGCGTACTTGGCAAGCCATTCCCTTTTAAGTAGCGAAATTTGTCATCGGTTGTCATTGAGAAAACGCTGCCCGCCGGGTCGATCTGCGACGCCGTGACCGCACCCTCTACGAATGGTGTTTGGGCGATCGTAATGATGTTAGTGGTGGTGTTGGTCCAACTCGTAGCAGCCAAGGTCAGCTTATTCGCAACCTGTGCTGCTGCAGTAAAGAGTGGTGAAATACAGAGCCCATTGGGGGCACAGGCTTGAGTGCTTGTGCCATTGGCCGCGGTCACCAGTATGGTTGGCGTTCCGGAATCACTTCCACTGCTCGAGGTAGAGGATTTAGACGTACTTCCATCCCCGCAAGCCACCAGCAAAGTCACAAGACCGACCACTCCAAGGACAGAACTGAGATTTTTACTGAAGCCAAGCATGGTCGCTCCTGTTTCTGCGTTTTTAGACAACTGTCTGCGCATTTGTTCTTAAAAAATAATGCACGAAATGTCATAATGACAAACAGTATACGAATTCATTTGTCAGCCTGTCAATGCAATCTCTAACAATGATTGGCTGATGCTTTGTCAAACAGTGACCTGTGAGACTCAAAAGCCTTATGTGCGAATAAAATGCCACAAAACCTCGCGACTCTTAAAAAATCACCTACATGATTTAAAATATCGACATGCTTAAAATACAAGACCATCGAATTAGAGTTGCAGCCTCAAGACGCGAAGAGATGCAAAACTCTCTTATGTTTAGCGCGCTTGCTCTGGCGTCTGATAAGTCTATTCACGAAATTGATGTTGATGACATCATTCAACATGCGGAGGTATCGCGGGGCAGTTTCTACAAGTACTTTCCCTCGGTTCAGGCATTAATTCCAGCCTTAGCAGACCAACTGGCGCAAGAACTCACTGCAGAGATCGATGCGATCACCCACCAGATTCCCAGCACGTCTGCCAGATTGGTCATTACCGCGAAGTTAGCCATGCGCCGCTTAGTGAGGGTTAAGGTTTTAGGAAACTTTCTCATCCAGCTGCCGTGGCCGAGTCAAAACCCTGAAGTCAACATATTTAAAAACATCAGCTCAGATATTGAACTTGGCATTAAAGAGGGGCTATTCACCAAAATGCCTGCCTCAATAGGATGCAACCTTTTTATCGGCAGCCTCATCGGTGGTATTCACGCCATGCTTGGTAATTCACACTCTGCCAGTTATGAGAATAAAGTGCTATACCAAGCGCTCATTGGCTTGGGTCTGGCTTCAACAACAGCAGATGAGCTATTAAAAGCCCCCGTGCCTTCTTTACCGAAACTGACGGAAACTGGCTTGCTGGGTAAGATCGCCAAGATGCAGTCTTGACATCCTCGCCGCCCTCGTCCTGACGGACGCCGCTGACGCGGGAAGAGCAGGGAAGACTTCCGTGCATCCGGTTCACACAAATTAAATTTAAAGTTAATTTAGCTATTTTGCCGTCGATCTAAGCTTATCTACGAGAATTTTAGAGCCGCGCTTAACTTTTAGATCTAACATCAGGGATGTCTAAGATCATTCACCACCTCTTTCGCGATGATAAAACCGAGCACCAACAGGTGCACGCGCGTCTCGTGTCAAGTAGCCCCGAATTAATCTCGACGACATCCATCAACGAAATTAAAGTCGAAGATATCGCTACGCAAGCCGAAGTGTCTAAAGCCGCCTTCTATAAATGCTTTCGAAGCGTAGAAGATTTATTGAATACCAGCGCTAAACAAGCGGGGGCTGAGTTATTAATCCCCATCCACTCGGTTGGCTTGACGATTTCTGACATTGCCTTACGAACGGCGACTAAAACCAGAATTGCAATACGGATGATGACTGGCATACCATTGTTGGGTAGGTTAATGTTGAAAACTGAGTGGCCGTTTGGCGACGCTCGACACAAAGGCTATCAAGACATTCAACAGGATATTGCCGCAGGCATTGCACAAGGCTGCTTTACGGATACGCCTCTTGAGATTGGTGCCAACCTTGTGGTCGCCACCTTACGAATTGCGGTTCAAGACATACTCAATTCGACACGTACAGAGGACTATGAGGCTCAGGTCATTTACACCCTGCTCTTAAGCTTAGGGGTCGACCCCAAAAAAGCGGACGAAATTTCTAAAATACCGTTTGATCAATTACCGGATCTACCAAAGAAAGGCTTGGTCGGTAAAATTTTAAAGTTGGTTGCTTAAAACTCTGTCCGCACACTGGCACAGCCATTTGGCCGAGCAGAGTGAAGTTGGCACCGATGGCAGATCAAGACTGCTGCTGTCAGCCCCCATGAATTGCGCAAAAACTGTCTTTTTTCTAATACCCAAGCGCACCTCATAATAAACAATAATATATTATGAAGTACTATCGCCCGTATTTAGAGGAGAATAAGCATGACCTTGCTCATTTGTGGACTAATTCTTTTTTTAGGGATTCACTCTGTCAGTATCTTCGCTGACCAATGGCGCAACGATCAGGTTGCGAAATTAGGCGCTCTAACTTGGAAGCTTATTTATTCGCTGATGTCAATTGTTGGCATAGCATTGATGACCATTGGTTATCTAGAGGCCAGACCACAGCCCATCACGATCTGGTCACCCCCGTCCTGGGCTTGGCAAATCACCGTTTACTTCAGTCTGGTCTCTCTAATTTTGATTGCCGCGGCCTATGTTCCTAAGAATGCGATCAAACTAAAACTGAAAGATCCTATGCTGGTGGGTGTCATTGTTTGGGCGATTTGCCATTTAACGACCATTGGATCTCTTGCCGGGATCCTATTATTTGGCAGCTTTTTGCTTTGGGGAGTTCTCGACCTCCTATCCTGTCGAGCAAGAAGGTCGAAACCACCCCTTGCCCAAGAGAAGGCCTCGGTCGTGATGACCCTTGCAACAATTGCAGCAGGTACCGTTGCATTTTTACCCTTTGCTCGTATAGCCTACGGGGTCGTGAGGTCGTGATGGGGGCTCTCGGGTTAGGCCCATTCAGGCTCCTTCCAAACCGCATCCTCATCAATCGGCCACACTGGCCTAGGCAAAGCTTTAAAGCTTAAGCGTTTTAAATTAGGCGTGGTTAACCCTGGACTATCGACATCCATGATTTGATCATCTAAAAAGAACTCGTCAAAGCCCGCGCGATAGTGGCCACGACTTTTGACGATGAGGCATTGGATTTTTGAAATATCAATTCCATGCATCTCAAGCATCACAGGTTCGGCTAACTGGCGGCGTAACGTGCCAACGACAACTTGCAGACCCGAATCAACTAACTCAAGCAATGCACTGGCCCCGAGTGAAAACTTGCGATCTTTCATAATGCCGCGTCGGCCCGTTTGAAAGCCGTCGCGCAAACAAATAATTTTTGCACGCGCAGTAAAACGTTTTGAATGTTCGAGCTCTGTTGCGTTAAAGACTGCATCGAACACAGCGCCCTCACCCAGCGCATGTGCTTGTGCCGCCAACTCAGGGGCAATAAACACACCCAGCACCACACCTTGGATACGTGCCTCGTGAAACGCCTGTAGTAGCCACGAAGTGCTGCCCCGCCCACCGCCACCGGGGTTATCGGCCACATCGGCAAACAACATCGGCGCCAACCCAGCGCGAGCAAGCTTGACTGCCTGTTCAACTTCGATCGTATCTGCGACGTAGCGCGCACGATCAGCCCACGCCGCACGGGCCACGGTTAAAGCCGCCGCGCGAGCGGCAGCCAAATCTCCACGCGAGGTCACCGTAATCGTCATGCCGCACTTAGGCACATCCGCAAACACAAAGCCACCCGCCACCGAGACGTTTGCAACAGGTCCTTCAGAGGGCTTTTGCATCAGCGAATAAGCAAGCTTCAACAAATCGGCATAGGGGCCGCGTGACGAAAGCAAGGTCACGGAAGGCGGTGTAATCGGCATGCGAATAAAAGCTTTTACCGTTTTCATGCCTGCAAACATTTCGTTTAACAGGTCGGCGGCTTCAGCACCACGCTCGCGTTGATCGACGTGCGGATTGGTGCGATATGCCACCAAGGCATCCAGCGCATCAACGGTCTGGGGTGAAACATTGCAATGCAAATCGTGTGTGGCAATCACCGGGATGTCGGGGCCCACAAGTCGGCGAATCAGCGTCATCATGACGCCTTCGGTATCGTCTTCGTGGTCGGCAGTCGAGGCGCCATGGTTACAAACATACACCGCATCGACAGGTAAAGCAGCGCGCAACGACGATTCAGCTTTTTGTATGAACTCTTTCCAGACCTCGTCACTGGTTGGCCCGCCTGGTGGCGCACCAATCACGATTAAGGGTACGGGCGCCCAGTCGCCATACGAATCCATTTTTTCGTAAAACCCACGAATCTCGCCCGGCAAGTGACTAGCCTGGCGCGCTAAGTCGGTAATACGTGCGCCCTCTTCCCAACAGCTTTTTTCAAAATCTTCTCGCACTGACAAAGGCGCGAAACGATTCGATTCAAGCACAAAGCCAACGATAGCAACTCGGGGGTTCAGTTTAGACATGAGCGAAGTCTCAATGAATAGTTTTTTTGATGATGACCAGCTTAAACAAAGGCTTAAGCCCTGCGAAAGGTATAGAACAACGGCATTTCAGGTTGAAAGTCACGCCACTGTTTACGTAGTGCCGTGACACCATAGACTGCCCCTAGTGGTATGTAGGGTACATCTTCAAAGACTTGTAATTGAATCTCACGCGCGATCTTTTTTTGTACTTCTAAGTCTGCAGCCTCAAACCAAGCCAGACGCAACTGTTCAAGGCGTTCGCTTGTCGGCCAGCCAAACCAAGCCTGCTTCCCATTGCCACGCAAAGCGAGGTGGCCAGCAGGATCTAAGTTGTTGGGGCCCGTGATGGCCGTAAACGCCACATTCCAACCACCTTTCAAAGGCGGTTCTTGGCTATTGCGCCGCTGCACCGCGGTGCCCCAATCCATTGCAAGTAGCTCAACCTTAATGCCGAGTCGCTTAAATAAATCGGCCGTCACCAGCGCAGCCGCGTGGTGAGCCGGAAAATCAACCGGATCTAAGAGCACCACCGTCTCGCCTTTGTAGCCGGCTTCTTTGATCATTGCACGCGCGCGATTCAGATCACGCTTGCCTTTTAGTTTTTCCATTCCCGCATCGCTATCTAAGGGGGAACCGGGCACGAAGACACCACAACGATCGTTCCAGTATTCAGGAAAGTCGGCTCCGTTGACTGCGGTCATATACTCCGACTGATCAATCACTGACAAAATGGCCTGACGCATCAGCGGACTATTAAAGGGAGCGTGCAAGTGATTAAAACGCAAGATAGAAATCGAAGGCAGAGTACGTTTTAACAGCGTAATCGACGGATCCTTGCGTAGCACGGGTAAAAAATCGTTGTCGATGGTTTCGATGCCATCCACTTCGTTTGTTTGCAAGGCGGCAATGGCCGTCGCGCGATCCGGCACGATCACCCATTTGACCTGATCGACATGCACGATTTTGGGGCCTGCCGTAAACGACGGAGCAAAGCTATCTGTGCGTGGCACGTAGTCTTGAAATTTGTCATAAATGATGTGCGAGCCCGACACCCATTGATCCGCCATAAATTTTAACGGACCGCTACCCACCATCTCTTTAACGGGCACGCTCTCGGGCCCTGCCGCCAAACGCTCGGGCATGATTGCTGCCATGCTTCCTTGTTGACGCGCAAGCGCCTGCAAGAGCAGCGGAAAAGGTTTAAGCAACTTGAACTGTATCGTTTTGTCATCAAGCACAGTAAGGGCTTCGGTTGCTTGCATCAGCGAGGCTCCCATCAGATCGCGCTTGGCCCAACGCACTAAACTGGCGCGAACATCGGCGGCTCGCACCAACGAGCCATCATGAAATTTCAAACCGCCGCGCAGGGTGATCTTCCAGAGTAACCCGTCATTTTCCACCGTATGTCCCGCCGCCATCTGCGGCGAGGGCCGATATTGCGCATCTAAGCCGAAAAGCGTGTCAAACACCAATTGCGCGTGAATATTGGTAATAAACGCTGTTGTAAAAAGAGGGTCAAGCAAGGTGAGATCTGCATGCGGCACCCAGCGAAAAGTGGTTTTTGGCGCTTGCGCGCCTACCCAGGAAGGGGCACCCGCCAGCGCGATGGCCGCGCTCGATCCTTGCAAAAAATGTCGGCGTTTCATTAATACTGCCCTCCTACGTGATGTTGTGCAACAAAATGACCTTCACCGACTTGCACCAATGGCAACACCAGCGGTTCATCGCCAAGCTTTCTTGCGGGGCTCGGGATCTCAGAGACCTCAAGACTAGTCGTGCGTCGAACCGTCGGATCAGCAACCGGCACCGCAGACATCAATTTGCGGGTGTAAGGGTGCTGGGGATTTTCAAAGATCGCCTGACGTGGCCCAATTTCAACGATCTGACCGAGATACATCACCGCGACGCGATGACTGACGCGCTCAACGATCGCCATATCGTGAGAAATAAACAAATAAGACACCCCTAAATCTTTCTGTAGATCCATCAGCAAATTGATAATGTGGGCGCGAATCGATACGTCAAGCGCCGATACCGCTTCATCTGCAATCAATACTCGCGGCTTGACGGACAAGGCACGAGCAATGCAAATCCGCTGACGCTGTCCTCCTGAAAACTCATGCGGCCAGCGTTTTGCCATCGAAGCTTCTAGGCCGACGCGTTCCATGAGTTCGGCCACCAGACGCTCTGCTTCAAGCCCTTGCGCAAGCCCCTGTATCAATAACGGCTCTTTAATACAGTCGCCTACTCGCATGCGCGGATTCAGCGAAGCAAAGGGGTCTTGAAACACGAATTGCAAATTACGCCGCAAGGCCCGCAAAGAGTGCGTATTCGTGGTGTCGACGCGCGCACCATCAAATTCGATCGTACCCCGAGTGATTTTTGCCAAGCCCACAAGCGAGCGGCCCGTCGTTGTCTTGCCGCACCCCGATTCACCCACCAACGAAAGTGTTTCGCCTTCGTGCAGCTCAAAGCTGACTTGTTCGACGGCATGAATACGTTTTTTTATGAAGCCAAACACACCGCTACGCACATCGAAGCGTGTCACCAGATTTTTTACGCTCAATACAACCTGAGCCGTCTGTGTTGACTGTTCGGCAGCAGATGGCTGCGCTGCTGATACCGACTGTGCCTGACCGTTGAGCACCAAGTTAAAGCGAGCGGGTTGCGCTGTCCCGCGCATCGCTCCTAATTTTGGCACTGCAGCCAAAAGTGTTTGGGTATAGGGGTGCTGAGGACTGGCGAACAACGGAATCACCGCGTTGTCTTCCACGACCTCGCCGTGACGCATCACCAACACGCGATTGGCGACCTCTGCTACGACGCCCATGTCGTGGGTGATAAAGATCACCCCCATATCCATCTCTTTTTGCAATTCACGGATGAGTTGCAAAATCTGCGCCTGAATCGTGACATCAAGCGCTGTTGTTGGTTCGTCGGCAATTAATAAGGCGGGCTTGCAGGATAGAGCCATCGCAATCATGACACGTTGCCGCATGCCTCCAGATAATTCATGGGGATAACGACCCAGAATCGCGGCCGAGTCCGAAATACGCACCTGGTCAAGAATTCTTTTTGCCGCGGCAACGGCTTGCTGATGGTTCAAATCCTGATGCAACTGAATCGCCTCGACGATCTGCGAGCCAACGGTGAAGACAGGATTGAGCGAGGTCATGGGTTCTTGAAAAATCATGCCTAAATCGGCACCACGCATCCTGCGCATCTGCTCTTCAGAGTTTGCGCGCAAGTCAACCTGTGATCCATCGGCGCGATGAAACAGCAACTCGCCCTGATGGATGTGCCCGCCTCCGAATTCGACTAGCCGCATAATTGCCAGTGACGTGACGGATTTACCAGAACCCGATTCGCCCACAATCGCTAGGGTCTCGCCTCGGTCAACGTGTAGATTCAAGCCCTTCACCGCATGCACCGCTGTCGCACCCTGACCAAACGATACAGACAAATTACGGATATCAAGCACCCGACGTTCAGAGGTCAGTTCTGAGCTTGTCATGACTTAAATCCTTTTGGCCATACGAGGATCGATCGCATCACGCAAACCATCGCCCAACATATTGATCGCTAAAATCGTGATCGATAAAAACAGAGCCGGAAACGCGATCAGATGCGGCTTAATCTGCCACAGGGCGCGCCCCTCGGCCATAATGTTTCCCCAAGAGGGAATCGAAGGCGGCACCCCTGCGCCAATAAAAGACAAACTCGCCTCAGCCAAAATCGCCAGGCCACAGATGTAGGTCGTTTGCACGGTCAAGGCGGCGATTGTATTGGGAAAAATATGCTTATAAACAATGCGCAAACGACTTGCCCCCGCGGCAACAGCCGCTTCGACGTACGGCTGCTCACGCAGCGATAGGGTCAGGCTTCGCACTAAGCGTACGACCCGCGGGACTTCAGCAATCGTGACCGCTAAAATCACGTTTTCCAAAGAGGCACGCGACAGAGCGATCAGTGCAATCGCCAGCAAAATGGTCGGAATCGACATGAAGCCATCCATGATGCGCATCACCACGGCATCAATCCATTTGATAAAACCTGCCGCCAACCCAATCACCGTGCCGATGACCGCTGAAAGCAAGGCCACTGAAAACCCCACTGTTAACGAGACTCTTGCCCCATACACCACGCGTGAATAAACATCGCGCCCCAGCAAATCCGTTCCAAACCAAAATTTTTCACTCGGTACCCGTGTGCGATGAATCGGCGAGAGTGCGGTTGGATCGATTGTGCCGAGCCAGGGCGCCAAAAGCGCCATCAGAAACAATAACAACAACAAAAAACCACCCACAACAATGGTGGGATGTCGTCTGAACGTTTGAGCGAAGCCGAGCATCAATATTTAATCCTTGGATCAAACACACGATATAAAAGATCGACTGTCAGGTTCACTAGAACGTACAGCAGGCTAAACATCAGGATCACGCCCTGAATAATCGGATAGTCGCGTCTTAAAATCGCGTCAACAGTCAGGCGTCCGACACCCGGGATCGAGAAAACCGTTTCGGTCACGACGGCGCCACTAATTAACAGTGCCACTCCGCTGCCCACCACCGTGACGATCGGCACACCAACATTTTTTAAGGCATGACGAAACAAAATGCCCTTGTTACTCACCCCTTTTGAGCGCGCGGTGCGTATGTAGTCTTGGGATAAGGTTTCGAGTAAGGTCGCACGACTAATGCGAGTGATGAGCGCAACGTATACGCTGCCCAATGCACAGGTGGGTAGTATCAACGTTCGAATCGAGGGCCAAAAGCCTTGCGAAAAAGGAACATAGCCTTGCACAGGCAGCCAGCGCAGCTCTAAGCCAAAACCGTAGGCCAGCAAATAGCCGACCACAAACGAGGGGATTGAGAAACTCAGCACCGCCAGCATCATGATGCTGCGGTCATACAATTTATTATGTCGCCAGGCCGCTAAGGCGCCAAGTGGCACGGCAAGCGATACCGATAAAATCAGCGTCATGATCATCAGCGTAAAGGTCGGCGCCAGTCTTTGCCCGATCATTTGGCTGACCTGCAAGCCCGTAAAAAGCGACACCCCTAAGTCGCCATGCAAGACTTTCCAAAGCCAGTCGCCAAAACGTATCAAAAAGGGCTGATCTAAACCCAAGGTCATACGGATTCGGGCAATATCCGCGGGGGTCGCGTCTTCACCCGCCAATAAGACAGCGGGGTCGCCTGGCGTCAGGCTTAACAGGCCAAAAACGAATAGCGCCACAAAGAGCATGACCGGCAGCGTCAAAAGCACGCGTCGGAGGGTGTAAGCCAGCATGAAAACCTTTCAGACCGCGAGTGTTGGGAGCCGTCGGAACTCGTGATGATGTTAGAGGGTGGCTCGCTTAACGTCAATCTCAGGCACAATAGATGTTATTGAACTTGTCAGACGAACCTTGATTTTTATGCAAACGCTCAGCATTCCAATTTTTCCACTCGGCGCCACCTTGTTTCCCGACGGAATGATGGCACTCAAGATCTTTGAAGTGCGCTACCTTGACATGACAAAAAAGTGTTTGCGCGACAACACTCCTTTTGGCATCGTGACCCTAAATCAAGGGATAGAAGTCCAAGTCGCCGGCAAACAGGTTGAGTTTGCCGAGGTCGGCACCTTGGCCACTATCATTCACTTTGAGGCAGTACAGCCCAGCCTGTTTATGCTGCGTTGTCAGGGCGGTCAACGCTTTAAGATTCTTCAGTGCGAGTTACAAGCAAATGGCTTGTGGCGTGCTGAGGTTGAACTGATCGCACCCGATGAGGTGGTCGGCATCCCACCAGAGCTTCTGCCAACCGCGGACGCCCTGACTAAAATTATTCGTACGCTCGAAGACCAAGGGATTGCGCCCGATCAACGACCCATTATTCAACCTTATCAGTTGCAAGACTGTGCGTGGGTCGCCAACCGATGCGCCGAGTTACTCGATTTGCCTTCGCAACAAAAGCAGCACCTTCTCACCATGGAAAACCCCAGACTCAGGCTTGATCTGGTACAAGAGCTTCTAGAAGACATGGGCGTATTCAAAGAGCCTGAATAGGGACGCGTGATTCATAGGATCATTACGCGTTAAGTAAAGGATACGTTCGCGCCCCCCACAAGATAAGTTCGCGTTCATCACAAAAAATGAGACCACTCAAAATGACCACTTTTTATCAGATCTTTTTAGCAAGCGCGCTTGCCTGTTTAACCTCGCTTTCGTTTGCGCAAACGGCGGCTAACTTTCCGAATCGCAGTATTAAAATTGTGGTGCCGTTCGCACCGGGCGGCTCGAGCGACTTCTTAGCACGCCTAGTGGCACAACGGATGACCACCGACTGGGGCCAGACCGTTATTGTCGAGAACAAGCCTGGCGCAGGTGCAACCTTGGGCGCTGACCTGGTTGCCAAAGCGCCAGCCGATGGCTACACCCTGCTGCTGGCTGCCACGCACCACATCATTGCTCAAAACGTCTATAAAACCGTACCCTACGATATTGGCCGTGATTTTGCCCCTGTGAGCGTCATTGCCCTGATCCCCAACATGGTTGTTATCAACGCAAAGGTTCCGGCCAATACGATTCAAGAGTTTGTTGCGTTGGCCAAAACGCAACCGGGCAAACTGAACTATGGCTCTGCGGGTGCAGGCACTGCCCATCACTTGATTGGCGAAATGTTTAATCTGCGGGCCAAAACAGACATCGTCCACGTTCCTTACAAAGGCAGTGCGCCCGCGATCGCTGACCTAGTCAGCGGTCAAATTCAGTTAATGTTTGACACCATCACCGCTGGCTTGCCACAAGTCACAGGCGGCAAAACGCGTGCGCTGGCAGTGACCACCGCCAAGCGCTCGTCTGCCTTGCCCGATGTGCCGACACTGAGCGAAACAATTTTGCCGGGTTTCGACGTGGGTACCTGGTTTGGACTGATGGCGCCTGCCAAAACCCCAAGCGATATTGTGAATAAGCTCAGTGCAGAGATCACGAAAATCGTCAACATCCCTGAGGTGAAAAAGCAACTATTGGCCACTGGCGCTGAGCCTATCGGCAACACTTCAGCAGAGATGTCAGCGCAAGTTAAAAAAGAACTCGACAGCTTTGCGGCGCTGCTTAAGCAGATTAAGTTGACGGTTGAATAGAACCTAAAAATACAACATCACTTCAGGAAATCAGCATGGGGACTTTTAGAACATTTTTGTTCGCACCCGCCAATCATCCACGACGCACCGAGAAGGCCTTTACGCTCGGGGCTGACGCCGTCATTCTTGACTTGGAGGATGCCTGTGCGGTCTCAGAAAAAGTCATTAGCCGCCCCCTTGCCGTGCAAGCCATGCAGCGGCCACGCAACTGTCTGGGGTATATCCGCGTCAATCCAATGTCAACGATTTACGCCTATGGCGATCTCGTGGCCACTGTCCAAGCTGGCGTCGACGGTTTGATTTTGCCCAAGGTCGAAAATGCGAGTCAGGCTCAAACCGCTGACTGGCTCATAACCGAGCTTGAGCGCGAGCGAGGCTTAGTGTTGGGCAGTATCGATCTGATCCCAATTATTGAGACCGCCAGAGGCATCGCCAACTTAGGCGAAATCCTCTCAAACTGCTCGCGCATCAAGCGCGTGGCGTTTGGCGCCGGCGACTTTACCCTAGATCTAAATTTGAAGTGGTCGCGTGACGAGACTGAACTGCTAGCCTACCGCAATCAGGTTGTCTTAATGTCTCGTGCACACGACAAAGAACCCCCGATCGATACCGTTTGGGTCGATTTAAAAGATACCGAAGGCTTTGAGATCTCGACCAACAAAATTCGCGACCTTGGTTTTCAGGGAAAACTCTGCATTCATCCCGATCAGATTCCGGTCGTCAACAAAGCCTTCACCCCAACCGATGCACAAGTCGCACGTGCCACAAAAATTGTTGAAGCCTTTGCTGCAGCGGAAGCCGCGGGTTCCTCATCGATTCAGTTAGATGGGCAATTTATTGATTACCCAATCGTCTATGCCGCCCAACGTGTTGTTGCCATCAGCGAAAAACTGCGTGCGGTTGCTTAAGTCTGGCGCCTCTGATGACACGGGTTTGAGTAAGTTCAGCCCGGGCCAAGGCGGTCAGTGCGCGGCGGCGTCGCGCATGGCACAGTCTTGCGCCTGGCGTGCTTCAAACTGAGCGCAACGCTCGTCGTAGCTAAAGCCACGTATACCACCACGCACCGAGCCTGCTTCGCAGGTGCGATATAAATCGCGCCAGCACTCTGGCAACACTAAGCTGTCGGGTGGTGCGATCCAAAGACGATAGAGCAAACGCTTAAGCGCGGGGTCTTCATGATCTTGAAACTCAGTGCGCGAATGTAGCGTTACATGACTATTCACGATTTGCAAGTCACCGGGCTCAAGCCACATCTCAAAAGCGATCTCAGGGCGCCGAACCACCTGATCAAACTGTTCAAGGGCCGCATAATGCTCAGCACTGATTTGCGGAGCCCCCTCGATTTTTTGAGCACTGCGCACGCGGTTCCAGTTCCAGCGACCAAACCACTTTTCGCCTTGCTGCGAAAATACGGGCTGCATCACGTAAGGCCCCTCGTCGGGCGCGCCTTCGCCCTGCCGACTAAACGCAATCGGCTCGTACAGCCACTTCAATTGATCAGGATATTCACGCGCCATTACGTCATGGCCGGCCATCGAGCTGCTGACAATGGTCTTGCCGCCCGAGACAGCCTGATTGAAACAGCTTAAAAAAATCACATCAGACGAGTCTGTATGAAAATCTAGCTCAGCGCTTGACGAATAACCGCGGCCTGTGCCTGTGCGGTAAGTCATCCCAGCATCTTTCACCGCTGAAATATAGTGCGTGTCTTTACCTTGCGGACGAGGCACGCCGCTATACAGACCCAGGCTCCATGTCAAGATTTCAAACTGTTTGGCAGTCAACTCTCGTCGTGGCAAGCCCTTAATCAAGGCAACGCCCAACCCGCGTTTGACCTCTTCGAGCGCTGCGCCCAGCGTGACCAAGGTCTTGCTCAAGGCAAAATCAGCGCGGCGGTAATCGAGTAAAGATTTATTGGAGTCTTCCGCCTTTAGTACCGCGTCGATCATCTCTTGGCGCGTGCCTGCATCAATTCTGAAAATCCAACGCTGATCACGCTCAAGGTCGGCGACACGCCAGTTTGAGGGATGCTTCAAAGAATTTAAGACCATATGCCCGCCTCACACTACGTTATTTCTTTCAACTATAAATTGATTTGATCGTTGACTCTCAGAGCCACGTTAATAACCCTCGTACTTCAAAATCGTCCGCCCCCATTACGGTTGACTCAACGCGACCTGCAATCTCACTGCCACATGCTTCAGTCATCAGCCCGCGCGCTTTATCGCGAATTTTCTGAGGTCCGACTGGACGGGTCCAACTGCCCAAGGGCGCATCGCAGCGTTGCCTCAACTCGCGACCATCACGCAATACAACCTTGATCTCAACATGCATCTGATCCAATCGACCTGAAATCGCCGTGTCACTGTTCAGACGGATTTTTTCAAGCATACCAACAACGTCGATCGCAAAGCGACGCTCGTGCGTAAAGCTCTTGGGTTCAACGTGCCCGTCAAGCAGCGCTACCGCTGTCGTATATTGCCACGAGAACTTACCATCTAAACCCGTTTCAGGCTTGGGTCGATCGATGTAATGCATCACCGGAGTGCGCAACTCGATGCTCTGCACCTCAGTCGCCCACTGCACTTCAGTATTGGACGCACGTAGCTCAAGTGCTGCCGTAATCACAAAATGGGTCGCAAACTGCGACGGAAACAACTTCCAGGCGGGGCCCGGCGACAAGGCACGCGCAGTGTGAAGAGGCGCAATTAAATGCTCAGGTTCGAAGCTTGCGCCAAACAACGCAGGCCCCCAGCCCCTCGGACTGCCGATCGCATCTGCGTTTGCCGTAAAGCCTTCGGCCGCCAATAGCGCCGCCTCTACCCCATTTGCCGCGGCATCGCCACAGTGCAGCGCTTTGGTCATCGTGCCAACATTGGCCAAGACCGAGCCGCAGCGCGAAGCCGCGATCCCCACCGCCGCCAAGGCTTGCTTTTTAGGCAACTCGAGTAAGGCCGCGCAGGCAAGTGCGGCCGCTAACGGCCCTACGGCACCCGGCGGGTGCATTGTCAACTTGCTTGGTTCAAGCTGGCCTGAAGCCAGCCGCAACCGTCCCTGTGCTTCGATTCCTTTGGCAAGGGCTCGCAACAATGCAAGCCCCTGAGGCCCGCGCCCTTCGTGCTCGCGCATTTCGGCAAGAGCAAGCAAGGCGGGTAATAACGGAGAAAGCGCGTGATTGGGAGGATTCCACATCGGCTCAAAATCGAGCACGTGCATCGACGCGCCATTAATCCGTGCAGCCTGCACTACGCCGGTCAAAAACCCCTTGCCGATTACCCGGGCGAGGCCCTCGGGCACCGCGCGTTGGGCAAGCTTTGCCAAAATACTGGGACCAGGCTCGTTTGCCCCTGCCAAAGCGACGGCCAGACCATCTAAGAGCAGCAAACGACACTGCCGCTCGAGTACCGGTTCGCTCGCTGGCCAGTCGAGCAAGGTCTCAACAAAATGACGAGTCAACTCCTCAGCAGGCAGTACTTCCTTCACTCGATTGTGTCTCGTCTGTGTTCAAATTTTTATCTGGAACGATATAAAACTTTTATTCGTCCCGACATTCTCACCCAATTAGGTCCTTAAAAAACAGAACTTGCTCCACTATTTGGACTCTTGCTTGCCTCGAGCGTAAAATGGGGGTTAACCCCAATCGACTGGCCTGCGCACGCACCACAGACTTTAGGCTTAACATCAAAACAACAACAGGATGCCACCCTTGAAGCAGCCAGAGCCTAACCAAACAGTCCTTGAGCAAATCGCCGAACGTATTGTCGCTTTTGATCTCAAGGCCATCACGCCACAAGCGATCATGCTGTCGCGCACCGCGATCATCGACACGCTTGGCGTCTCGCTTGCAGGCGCGATTGAGCCTTGCACCACCAACCTGTTGCGCACCCCTGGCGTAGCCTCGGCCCCGGGTGTTTGCACCATTTTTGGTACCGCACAAAAAACCTCGGCCCTTGATGCAGCCTTTATCAACGGCACGGCCTCGCACGCGCTGGATTATGACGACTTTAGTCAACCCATGGGCGGACACCAATCGGCTCCGTTAGTCGCGCCACTGATGGCACTGGCTGAAGAGCGCGGGGCCTCTGGCCTTCAATTACTTCAATCGTATGTGGTTGGAATCGAAACCGAGATTCGTCTGGCTCGCGCCGTGAATTTCTATCACTATGACAAGGGCTGGCACCCAACCGCCACGCTCGGCGTGTTTGGTGCCGCCGCCGCCTCGGGTCATTTGCTTGGACTCAATGCAAAAAAACAAGCCATCGCGCTGGCAATTGCCGCGTCTTTTGCCTCGGGGATCAAAGCTAACTTCGGCACAATGGTTAAACCCTTGCATGTGGGTCAATGTGCGCGTAACGGCTTGCTTGCAGCGTTGATGGCAGATGCAGGCTATGACGCCAACCCAGAAGCACTTGAACACCATCAGGGCTTTTTTAATGCGTTTAATGGCAAAGGTAATTACGACGCTAGTTTGATTTTTGAAAACTGGGCGAATCCCCTTGAAGTATTGAGCCCGAGCATGGGGCTCAAACAATTCGCCTGTTGCGGCAGCACGCATCCCGCGGTCACGATGGCCTTGCAATTACGACAACAAGAAACCTTCAGCCCGCAAGACATCACGAAAGTCGATATTCTGCCTCACCGCCGACGCCTGCCGCACACCAACAATCCCGATCCGCAAACGCCGCTTGCCGCCAAATTTTCAGTGCAGTACGCCGTCGCCCGCGCACTGGTCGATGGTGCTGTTCGCCTAGACGATTTTGAGGGTGAAGCACATTTTGATAGCAACGTGCGCGCAATCATGGCAAAAACAAGCGCCAACCCACATCCAGATATGCCCGATGACTCACCCGATCAATTTGGCGCCGAGGTGATCGTCGCGCTCAAAGACGGTCGCACTCTTTCGCGGCGCATCAACAGCCTGGTGGGGCGTGGTGGAGACTATCCGCTGACCAGCGACGAGCTCTGGGAGAAATTCAACGACTGCGCCAAACGCGTCCTGCCCGCGAGCGAGATCCCCGCACTCTTCGCCAAACTTGAAAAGCTCGAACAAATTAAAAATATCCGCGAGCTCACCCCCTTGCTGACGAAGTTTTCAAAAGCGGCCTAAGTCCAAACGCGCAACGCTTCACTCAACAAAGATTCACACAACTAAGATTCACACGCTAAAGATTCTCATGACGACTCAAACTCCTAGCTACGCGCCCCTCGGTCTGAGCGGCTTGCGTGTCCCTCGCCTTTGGTTAGGCACCATGATGTTTGGTGACCAAACTGACGAAAACGTTGCGCGGGATATCGTAGCGGCCACCCGAGACGCCGGCTATAACGCCATCGATACGGCAGACAGCTACGTTGGCGGAGAATCCGAACGCATGGTCGGGCGTCTGATCGCACAAGACCGTGCTCGCTGGATCTTGGCCACGAAGGTTGCCAACCCAATCGGTCAAGAGCCCAATGACCGAGGCACCTCACGACGCTGGCTGCTTACCGAGGTCGACAATAGCCTCAAACGCCTAGCCACCGACTGGATCGATGTTTACTACATGCACCGCGATGATGAAGTCACGCCAATGGAAGAAACACTGTCCACCTTTGCGCGACTCATTGAGCAAGGAAAAATTCGCTACTACGGTGTGTCTAATTTCAGATCCTGGCGCATCGCCAAGATGGTAGAGATGGCAAAAAAAATGGGGATCCCGCAGCCGATTGTCTGCCAGCCCCCCTATAGCGCCGTCACCCGCCTGATCGAGACCGAAGTTATTCCCTGCTGCGAACACTATGGCCTGGGTGTGATTGCCTACAGCCCGCTCGCGCGCGGCGTTTTAACCGGAAAATATCAACCCGATGTCGCCCCCGATGCCACGAGTCGGGCCGGGCGCGGCGATCGTCGCTTACATCAAACAGAGTTTAGACAAGAATCTTTTTCGGTTGCGAATGCTTTAAAAGAACACGCCCAACAACGCGGCTTAAGCCCCACTCAGTTTGCGATTGCCTGGGCGTTGAACAACAAACTGATCAGTGGTGTCATTGGCGGGCCCAGAACGCTCGAGCAATGGCACGATTATCTGGCAGCAATGTCGGTTGCCATCACGGCTCAGGACGAAACCGTCGTCGACGCGCTTGTGCCGCCAGGCTATGCCTCAACCCACGGCTTCACAGACCCGCAATATCCGATCGTTGGACGCCGCCCGCGCGCTTAACCAAATCGCAATCCTACCTGAAGCAACACCTAGTTTGATAGGCGATAATAGCGGCTCAGCCCTTACCAGTGAAGCCGGTCTAGTCATGAACAATCGCGATATGGTCATCCAGAGCATCGTCTATCTGCGCGGACCGAATTTATGGACATACTGCTCAGCGATCGAGGCGGTGGTTGATATTGGCGACCTTGAAGATTGCCCGTCGGACGTCGTACCCGGGCTTTATGAAAGGCTAGTAGCCTGGCTGCCAAGTTTAATTGAGCACCGCTGTAGCCCCGGCGTGCGTGGCGGCTTTTTGCAGCGCCTGAAAACCGGCACCTGGCCTTGTCACATCCTTGAGCATGTCACTCTGGCGCTGCAAGATTTGGCGGGCGTGCCCGGGCATGGCTTTGGCCGCGCACGCGAGACTGAAAAACGAGGCGTCTACAAGGTGGTTGTCAGTGGCTGGCAAGAAGAGGTCACACGCGCCGCGCTTTACGCCGGCCGAGATCTGGTGATGGCGGCGATCGAAGACCGGCCCTACGACTTAGAGGGCGTGCTTGAGCACCTCAGAGACCTGACACAAGACCTTTGTTTAGGCCCAAGCACTGCCTCGATGGTGCTCGCAGCCGAAGACCGCGCCATCCCAGCCGTACGCTTAAATGACGGCAATTTAGTTCAGTTTGGCTACGGTAACCAACAGCGCCGCATCTGGACAGCAGAAACCGATCAAACTAGCGCCATCGCCGAAACGATTTCGCGTGACAAAGACTTAACAAAGTCAATTCTTGAGGCTTGCGGGGTCCCTATTCCGCAGGGGCGAGCCGTCGCCAATGCGCAAGACGCCTGGCAAGCCGCACAAGAGCTTGGCTTGCCTGTCGTGGTCAAACCCGTTGATGGGAATCACGGCCGCGGGGTATTTATTAACCTCAACACACAACCAGAAATCGAAGCTGCCTACGCGGTTGCGGTTGACGAGGGTTCGGGCGTCTTGGTTGAGCGGTTTATTCGCGGCAATGAACACAGATTGCTGGTCGTCGGCGGCAAACTTGCGGCGGCGGCAAAAGGGCAAGCGGCGCTTGTCACCGGAGACGGCAAGCACACGATTGATGAACTCATTGCACTGCAAATCAATTCGGATCCTCGTCGTGGGCGCGGCGAAGATCAACCCCTGAACCCAGTACGCATTGACTCGGCCGCAAGACTCGAGCTCAAACGGCAAGGCTTTGATTCTCAGAGCGTTGCGCCCGCTGGGTGCGAAGTCTTAATTCAGCGCAACGGCAATGTTGCCTTTGACTGCACCGATGACGTGCACCCCGAAGTCGCCGCACTCGCCGCGCTCGCCGCCAAAGCCGTAGGTCTCGATGTCGCCGGTATCGATTTAGTCACTGAAGACATCTCCAAGCCGCTCTCAGCGACAGGCGGTGCGATTGTTGAAGTCAATGCGGGCCCTGGGCTTTTGATGCATTTAAAACCGGCTGAAGGTCAGCCGCGCGAAGTGGGCAAAGCCATTATCGACTACATGTTTCCGCCAGAGAACTATCAGGTGTTTCCGTTGATTGGCGTGACGGGTGCCTCCGGCACCACGCTGGTCACGCGTTTACTGTTTCATTTTTTGAAGCAAAGCGGCCTTCACGTTGGCTTATCTAACAGCGAAGGTGTGCGTGTCAACGACCGCGCTTTGCCCGTCAACGTGTCTTCGTCTTGGTCAAATACGCAGCGTTTGCTTTTAAACTGCCAACTTGAGGCGGCCGTTGTTGAAAACGACGGCATGCAACTACTGACCCAAGGTCTGGACTACAACAGATGCCTCGTGGGCATTGTCACCGACATCACCTTTAGCGAAGCTTTCAAAGATCCCACCGTTGAACATCACAACTTTAAGACTGCGCAAGACTTGATTAAGGTCTACCGCACTCAAATTGACGTGGTCTACACAACCGGCACGGGGGTACTGAACGCCGACGACCCTATCGTTGCGGCGTTCGCCGAATATTGCGATGGCTCGCTGACATACTTTAGCCAACACCCTGACTCGGCGCTGATCCAGACACATCTCGCTGGCGGGCACCGTGCAGTATTGCTGGTTGCAGAGCAAATTATTCTGGCAGAGGGCTTGGTTCGCACCCCACTTTGTCAGGTCTCGACACTGCCCCTGCTCAGCGCCAACCCAGCGTCTTTTCAAGAAAACATCGTGCCGGTTTTGGCTGCAGTCGCGGCGGCCTGGGCGTTAAATCTGCCTTTAGATTTGCTGCACAACGGTCTACAAACTTACTGAGGCACAGAACAAAACCCACACGCGCGCGTGAATTTGAAGTCAGCGCTGTGATAAATCAGTAAACTAGCCCATTACGGTGCAAAAAGTGATGCGCCCACTGTGACCCGCCCCGCCAGTGTTTTGCTCAATACGTTTCGCTAAATTCGGTTACCTCTTTCCTCTTTTTATGTAAGGCTGTCTAGCATGACTGCACGCACTCAAATTCATCGTCTTCAAGTCGCAACCTCTTTATTCCGTTTTATTGAAGACAGCGTGCTTCCGGGTTCGGGCGTCGACAGCCTCACCTTCTGGAAAGGCTTTGATGCGTTGGTGCATGACCTGTCGCCCAAAAACCTTGCTTTACTTGCAGAACGCGACCGTATCCAGACCGCCATGGATACTTGGCACAGCGCTCACCCTGGCGCAATCCAGGATATGACAGCCTATCGCACGCACCTGAGCGCGATTGGTTACCTGGCACCCGCACCGGGCGCGGTCACCATTACCACCACCAATGTCGACGCAGAACTTGCCTTGCAAGCGGGGCCGCAGCTGGTGGTACCCGTACTCAATGCCCGCTACGCCTTAAACGCCGCCAATGCACGCTGGGGCTCTTTATACGATGCGCTATACGGCACCGATGTCCTACCCGAAACCGAGGGTGCCTCTAAAGCGGCCGCTAACGGTACGGGCTACAACCCAGTGCGCGGCGCGCGCGTCATTGCGTTTGGCCGCCAATTTTTAGATCAGTCAGCCGCCCTGGCCACGGGCTCGCATGCCCAAGCCCAGAGTTATAGGGTGCAAGCGGGTGAACTGAGCGTCACCTTACAAAACGGCAGCACCACCGGCCTGGCTCAGCCCAAACAATTTGTCGGCTACCAAGGCAGCGAGGCTGAACCCTCGGCGATTTTGCTGGTGAATCATGGTTTGCATATCGATCTGCAGCTCGATAGCACTAAAGGCATTGGTAAAGATGATCTTGCCGGCGTGAACGATATCGTGATCGAATCGGCACTTTCAACGATTCTCGACCTTGAAGACTCGGTGGCAGTGGTGGATGCAGACGACAAAGTTTTAGCCTATACCAACTGGCTGGGTATCCTCAAAGGCACGTTGGTTGAAAGTGTCACTAAAAACGGCAAAACCTTCAACCGCACACTCAACGCTGACCGTAAATATCAAGCGGGTGTCGGCGCGCTGCAGGCCAAGAATGGCGTAGTGACTTTGCACGGTCGCTCGCTTTTGTTTTTGCGCAACGTCGGCCATCTGATGACCAACCCTGCCATTCTGGATGGTCAGGGCAACGAAATTTTTGAAGGTATTCTTGATGCGGTCGTCACCGTCACGATCGCGCTGCACGATCTCAAGCGCACAACAGAACACTTGTACGGCAACTCTCGCACAGGTTCGGTTTATATCGTTAAGCCAAAAATGCACGGCCCCGCCGAAGTGGCTTTTGCCAGCGAACTGTTTGGTCGCGTTGAAGCCGTTTTGGGTTTACCCGTAAACACCGTCAAGCTTGGCATCATGGACGAAGAGCGCCGCACCAGCGCCAATTTAAAAGCCTGCATCAACGAAGCGCGTGCGCGAGTCGCGTTTATCAATACCGGTTTTCTAGATCGCACCGGTGACGAAATGCACACCGCCATGCAGGCAGGCCCCATGATGCGCAAGGGCGACATGAAGTCAAGCGCCTGGTTGTCTGCCTACGAACGCAGCAATGTTTTAACCGGCTTGTCTTGCGGCTTACGAGGTCGCGCGCAAATTGGCAAAGGCATGTGGGCAATGCCCGACCTGATGGCCGCCATGCTCGAACAAAAAATTGGTCACCCAAAGGCCGGTGCAAATACTGCCTGGGTGCCCTCGCCCACTGCGGCGACCTTACACGCTTTGCACTATCATCAGGTCAATGTAGCAACCATTCAGCAAGACCTTGAAAAAACAGCCAGCGATGCGGAAATCGATCGTTTGCTAAACGAGATCTTGCAAGTGCCCGTCGCCACAAAACCCAACTGGTCTGCCGCCGACATCGCCCAAGAACTTGATAACAACGCCCAAGGGATTTTGGGCTATGTGGTGCGCTGGGTGGATCAAGGCGTTGGTTGCTCAAAGGTGCCTGACATCCACAACATTGGTCTGATGGAAGATCGCGCCACCTTGCGTATTTCAAGTCAGCATATTGCGAACTGGCTCTTGCACGGCATCACCACCGAAGCGCAAGTCAACGAGACCTTGCAGCGCATGGCCAAAGTCGTTGATAATCAAAACAGCAACGATCCGCTCTATACGCCAATGGCGCCAGATTTTGAGGCATCGTCGGCCTATCGGGCAGCACGTGACTTAGTTTTTAAAGGGCTGGTACAACCGAGTGGCTATACCGAGCCACTTTTGCACGCCTGGCGCCTCAAGGTCAAGGCGAAAGCATAATTTTTTCAGGACTCAACATGAACGCACCCGTCCCAATGCTTGATACCGCAGAAATGCTCTCAACGGTTAGTCGCGCCTGGGACGACGATCTCGTCAAACAGTTAAGCGACTACATCGAGATTCCGGCAAAGTCACCCGCCTTTGACGCCAACTGGGCAAAAGCGGGTTACCTTGAAACCGTGCTTCAGCGGGCCACCACCTGGGTTGAGCAGCAAAAAGTCCCCGGTTTGAAAGCTGAAATCATTCGACTGCCAGGCCGCACACCCCTCATGTTTTTTGAGGTCGCCGCAACGCGCCCCCAAACACCAACAAGCCAGACCGTCTTAATGTATGGCCATCTGGACAAACAACCTGAGTTTGATGGCTGGCGGGCGGGCTTAGGCCCCTGGACCCCAAAATATTTCGACGGCAAGCTGTTCGGCCGCGGCAGCGCCGATGATGGCTACGCCACCTACGCAGCAATCACCGCGATTCAAGCGCTCAAAGCGCAGCACGTCGAACACCCCCGTATTGTCGGCATCATCGAAACCTGCGAAGAAAGTGGGTCACCCGATTTATTGCCCTATATCGACGTCATCAAACCACGACTCGGTGACGTGGGCCTGGTGATTTGCCTGGACAGCGGCGCGGGTAATTATGACCAGCTGTGGCTGACGACCAGTCTGCGCGGCATGGCAGCGGGCGTACTGAAAGTTGAAATCCTGACTGAAGGTATTCATTCCGGCGACGCGTCAGGTTTGGTGCCCTCAAGTTTCAGAATCATGCGACATGTGCTTGACCGCCTTGAGGACAGTGAAACCGGTCGTTTATTGCCCAAAAGTTTTCACTGCGAGATCCCTGGTGAACGCCGCGACCAAGCGCGTGCCACAGCCGCTATTTTGGGCGATGAGATTTATAAGCGGTTTCCTTGGGCGCACCACGATTGCGGTGGCTCGACCTTGGTGGCGATTCCAACGACCCTGGATCCAGTCGAAGCGTTGATGCGACGCACCTGGATGCCGACCTTAAGCGTGACGGGGGCAGAAGGATTTCCGGCCCTGCAAGACGCAGGTAATGTTTTGCGCCCTTACACCGCGTTCAAACTGAGTCTGCGCCTACCACCCTTGATCGATGCGGCCACCGCGGTCGCCGAACTCAAGACACTGTTAGAAGACAACGCGCCTTATCAAGCCAAAGTCACGTTCGAGTCGCAAGGTGCCTCGACGGGCTGGAACGCCCCGACCATCGCCCCCTGGTTTGAACAGGCGCTCAATCAAGCCAGCCTTGCGCATTTTCAGGCGCCTGTCGGCTATATCGGTCAGGGCGGGACGATTCCCTTAATGAACCTGCTCAGCCAGGGATTCCCCACCGCACAGATGATGGTGTGTGGCGTCTTAGGCCCTAAATCCAACGCACATGGCCCGAACGAATTTTTACACGTGCCTTTTGCAAAAAAGCTGACGGCGGCAGTGGGTCAGATCATCACACAATTACCCTAACAAGCAAACTTATCCAACAGACGGCAGTGGCGCGCTGCATAACCAAAAACAGAATAACTCAAAATAAAAAGAGACCACATCATGACAAAACCTGCATCTTTGATTATTCGCAACGGCCTGATCGCCGACGGCACTGGCAACAAACCCTATGTCGGCGATCTTAAAATTGTCGATGGCATTATTGAACAAGTTGGTACCGTCACCGGTACGGCAAGTGAAGAAATCGATGCCAAGGGTCTGCTGGTCACGCCAGGCTTTGTCGATATTCATACACACTACGACGGGCAGGTGACCTGGAGTAATCAAATCGCCTCGTCCTCACAACTTGGGGTGACCACCGTTGTGATGGGTAACTGTGGCATCGGCTTTGCACCCTGCAATCCAGAGCATCGCCAAGTCATGATGAAGCTCATGGAAGGCGTGGAAGATATCCCAGGCGTCGTGCTCGATGAAGGCCTGCCCTGGAACTGGCGCACGTTCCCCGAGTATCTTGACGCCCTTGAGGCTCGCCAATACGACGCCGATATTGCGACTCAAATCGGTCACGCCCCCTTGCGCATTCATGTGATGGGCGCACGCGGTGCTGCGCGTGAAGTCGCAACCGAAGCTGACAGTGCCGAAATGGCGCGCTTAGCAGTCGAAGCGGTTCAAGCCGGCGCGCTAGGCTTTACGACCTCACGCACGATCCTACACAAGAGCAGTGATGGCAATCACACACCAACTTTAGGCGCAGCCGAAAGCGAACTGACGACGATTGCCAAAGGCCTAGGCACTATAGGTCAGGGCGTGCTGCAGCTGGTTTCAGATTTTGATGATACTGACAATGAATTCGCGATGCTTCGACGCATCGTCGAGGCCTCTGGGCGCCCGCTCTCTTTGACGCTGTTGCAACATGAACACTTGCCCATGCGCTGGCGCCGAGTGATGCAGCACATGCACGAGGCGACCGATGCAGGTCTAAAAATGAAAGCACAAGTCGGCGCGCGACCCGTGGCTTTATTACTGAGTTTTTCGTTGTCGATTTGTCCGTTTTCGCAACTGCCTTCGTACGAGGCGCTGGCCAAGCTCCCCTTGGCCGAGCGGCTCGAACGTTTAAAAGACCCAGCACTACGCGCCAAAATCTTGGCTGAAGAACACACCGAAGCACTTTACAAGCGTCGCGTCGCGAACTTTGAGAACTTGTATCCGTTGGGCGATCCACCCGAATACGAACCCAAGCCTGAAGACAGCATCGCAGGTCTGGCTCAACGCGCCGGAGTCAATCCCACAGAGTATGCCTACGACTACTTGTTACAAAATCAAGGCACGGCGATTTTATATCGGCCGCTATATAACTACGCCGAGCAAAATCTTAACGTCTTGCGCGAGATGTTGCTTGATCGCGATACCGTACCCGGCTTAAGCGATGGTGGCGCGCATTATGGCTTCATTTGCGATGCAAGCTTTCCCACTTATTTGCTGACGCACTGGGCGCGCGACCGCTCGCGCGGTGAAAAAATCCCCCTCGAGACACTCGTTAAATGGCAAACGCACGACACCGCAGCCACAGTAGGCTTACTTGATCGTGGCTTACTGCGCCCAGGCTACAAAGGTGATGTCAACGTCATCGACTTTGAAAACCTTAAGCTCAGAGCACCAAAAATTGTCCACGACTTACCTGCGGGTGGACGGCGTTTAGGTCAAATTGCAGAAGGCTATCGCGCCACGATCGTCGCAGGTGTTGTCACGTATCGCGATGGCGTATCCACTGGAAAATTGCCAGGCAAACTCGTGCGCGGCGCGCAAGTCGCGCAGACCGCTGCGGTTGCAGCCGAAGCCTTAGCGTAAATTTTTTGAACATACCAACATTGACCTCGCCAAAAATATTCTCTGGAGACACGCATGGCCATTTATGAATTACGCACCTATACCGTCATCGTTGGCAAAATGGGCGACGTTGTTGCCCTGTACAAAGCAGAGGGCTGGCCCGCGCTTTCTAAACACCCGGCAAAGCTTTGCGGCTATTTCACGGGCGATATCGGCGCCCTGAACCAGTTAGTTCACCTCTGGAAATTCGATGACGAGGCAGATCGTCGCAAGTTCTGGGATGGGGTGTTCGGCGACCAGGCTTTCATGGCCTTTGCTAAGCAACTGCGCCCCTTGTTGCAAGTGCAAGAAAATAAACTGCTGTTAGCCGCCCCTTGGGGACCGCAGGTATAAGCAGGCACTCAGAGATCGTCTTTCAAAATCACAATCAATACACTGCAGTGAGCGATCTCTATCAACGCCTTGGATTTAGAACTTCCCCACCAGCGGGCTGCCCAGTGCGTTTGGTGCTTGTGACCCACAACAATCAGGTCTGAATGATTTTGTTTTGCATAGTTCGCGATTTCCACTGCTGCATCGCCTTTTAAACAGACACCTTTGACCTGATAACCCGCAGACTTTAGCGTCATCACGCCTGCGTTTAAAATCTCAAGCTGCGCATGCTCATCTTGATCTATTTTGTCTTGAGTGACAAAGCCGCCGTCTATGCCCAACGACGCGTAGTAATTAGGCGTGACCGTTAATAAAGTTATTTGTGCCGAGCCCCAGTTGGCAAGCTCTTGACACTCAATCAGTGCTTTTTGATCTAGTACAGAACCGTCGTAGCCAAGCAAAATATTTTTATACATTTTGACCTCTACTGATCAGGCGTTTAGGGTTTGAGCTGTTATCGCGCACAGAGTAAACGTATTTACTCAAATTTTTGACACGGACAAACCCTAGGGGAGGTCAAACCCTAGTGCAGGTCAACCCTAACTGAACGTTGCTGACACGGCGCCAAAGATACCAAAATCGGCCGTCACTTCGTCACCGACCTTGACTGGCACGGGTACCAAACAGGTGCCCGTCATCACGACATCACCCGCTTGAAGATAATTGTCGTACTCAAGCAGCTCGTTTGCGAGCCACGTTAAAGCCAGACGGGGATCACCCAACACGTTGGCGCCCTGCCCAAGCGCTGCAGTTTTTCCGTTACTTAGCATTGTGACCTGATGGTCTTTTAAGTCGACGCTGCGCCAATTTGTTGTGACTTCTTTTCCTAAAACAAAAAAGCACGCGCAAGCAAATTCCGAAATCAATTGACCCTCGCCTGCTGTTGCAAAATCTTCAAAGCGTGAGGCGGGCACTTCGATCGCCACGTGTAAGGCCTCAACGCTCTGCATAACGTCTGCCACGCTTAATCGTGCGTGCCCGACACGTTTGATATCTCGCCCGATCCGAAACGCAAACTCTGCCTCTGCGACAGCCATAAAATTACCTGTTAACGACACCGTGGCGCCGTCTGGCAGGCACCGTGATTGCAAGAGTCTGCCCGCAAGCGGCCCACTCACGCCAATATGCTTTTGACCTGCGGCACTCGTGGCGGCGATTTTCCAGCCAAGGCCTGCTTCGCCTGTCGCTTTAAGCAAGGCCGCCTGAATAGCATATCCCTCGGCGCGCGAGCTTGGACGGCAAGCCGGATCAAGCGCGACAATTCGCCCGTGATCACGAAAGACAGGCAATAAAGTTGCAACGGCTTGGTTAATCTGTGGTGTTTGCATGGAAAGACCTCACTTTGCTAGGCATAATATGCATTAAAGTACTCTAAAAAGAAGAAACGAGACATGACAGAACCCTATCAACTGACGCTGGGCCAAATGGCCAAGGCGTTGCGTACCAAAACCTTGACCTCTGAGGCGCTGGTGACAAGCTGCCTCGAACGCATCGCCGCGGTCGATCCTGAGGTGTTGGCTTGGGCCCGCTTAGATGGCAACGCAGCACTGAGCCGTGCCCGAGAACTCGATCAAGAGCCACCTCGCAGCCTGCTGCATGGCATTCCGATTGGCGTCAAAGATATTATTGACACTGACGACTTTATCACCAGCTACAACTCTCCGATCTATCAAACGCATCGACCAAGCACCAACGCCAATATCGTCACGAGAGCACTCGATGCTGGCGCCATCGTTCTCGGAAAAACAACAACGCAAGAGTTTGCCACTCGCGGCAACATCAGCCCCACGCGCAATCCTCACTCAGCCCTGCACAGCCCCGGTGGGTCATCGAGTGGCTCTGCCGCTGCTGTCGGTGCCAGCATGGTGCCTCTGGCGCTGAGCTCGCAAACCGCCGGATCGATTGTCCGACCTGCCTCGTATTGTGGGGTCGTTGGCTTCAAGGCAAGCTATGACTTAATTGATATTTCAGGCGTCAAAAGAATGTCGCCAACGCTTGATACGCTGGGTTGGCATACCCGCAGCGTTCAAGACGCCGCCATTGCCTTGAGTCTTTTATCCAACTGGCAAGGTTTACAAGAGTTCGAACGAGGCTTAACAACTGAGTTGATCGTTGGCATCTGTGAAGACCCCTTTTGGCCGCTGGCAGAGACCGCCACCCGCGAGGCGCTGTCTTTAGCTCGCGAGCGACTTGAGCGGGCCGGCGTTCGCATCATCCAGATTAGCTTGCCCTCTGGTTTTGAAAAACTAGGGGCTGCACTTGACGTAATCGGCGATGTTGAAGGGCTTGCCTCGCTTGAACACGAGTGGCTGAATCACCGTGGGGGCCTATCGGCCGGTGTGCACGAAAAACTTCAGCGCGCACAGACAATAAAACCGCAAGTTTATGAGGAGGCCAAGCGTTTGGCTCGCACGTGCAGTGAACAAAGCGCTAGCCTCTTTGCAGGTGCTACGTGCATCCTGACACCAAGCTCGCCGGGCTATGCACCATTACTTGAACTTAAGGATCCAGGCGACTCTTGTTTTAGCAAACTCTGGACAATTCTAGGAATGCCCAGCGTCAGTATCCCGATTCCGTTACCCGGTCCGCTTCCTATCGGACTTGAAATTATTTGCCCCAAAGGCCAGGATACTCTTGCACTGCAGACAGCGCAGCGTATTGAAAACATTATGAATAAAAAACTCTAATCTATAAAATTCATTTTAAAAAAAGAGCGCACGAAAAAAAACGAGCGCACTAAGTTAAAAGCCGAGTAAATTTTTATTAATGACAACCTGCTTACAACACAACAGACTGAGTCAACATGGGTACGACTGAAGCACTCGCAACTTTCATCACAACTTTTGATGGGGCAAAAATTCCTGAACCCGTCCGCGCAATCGCCGTACGCGGTTTCGTGAATTGGGCGGGCTGCGCCTTGGGCGGCGCACGTCACCCCGCCCTACTGAACGCGATGAGTGCCCTGCGCCCGTTTATTGGCGCCCCACAGGCAAGCGTTATTGGTCGAAATGAACGCGTCGATGCACTCAATGCCGCCTTGTTTAACGGCATTAGCTCACACGTTCTCGATTTCGACGATACGCATATGGCGACGCTAATACACCCGAGCGGCCCGGTACTATCGGCTTTACTGGCGCTGGCTGAGTACCACCCAATCGACGGCAATGCCTTCGTCGAGGCGATTGTCTTCGGGATCGAAATTGAATGTCGCATCGCGCTGGGTGTATGCCCTGCTCATTACGATATCGGTTGGCATGTCACGGGTACGGTCGGCGGCTTCGGTGCGGCGGCAGCGGTTGGTCGCGCACTCAAGCTAGACGCCAAACAAATGGCGTGGGCGCTTGGCATTGCAGCCACTCAAGCGGCCGGGTTACGTGAGGTGTTTGGCACCATGTGCAAAAGTCTTCACCCCGGACGTGCGGCGCAAAGTGGTCTGAGCGCGGCGTTGATGGCGCAGTCTGGCTTCACCAGCTCACTACGTGCAATTGAAGCGCCGCGCGGGTTTGCTCACGTTTTATCTACTGAGCAACATTTTGAAAAAATCACTGACGGCTTAGGGACGGTTTGGCATACGCTAGAAAATAGTTTTAAACCCTATGCCTGCGGCCTCGTGATTCATCCAATTATCGATGGCTGCCTAACCTTACGTCAGCAGCATCAATTTAACCCAGCAGATGTCACGCAGATTGATCTAAAGGTTCACCCCTTGGTGCTAGAGCTCACTGGAAAAAGTGCCCCCACGACTGGACTAGAGGGTAAGTTCAGCGTGCAGCACTCTGCTGCGATCGTCACCCACGAAGGCAAAAGTCAGGCAAGGCAATATTCAGACGCCGCTGTACAAAATCCCGACGTCACAGCACTGCGCAAAAAAGTACAAGTCGAGATTGAGCCTGGACTTCGGGTAGATGAGGCTAAAGTCACTATCAGCTTACGGGATGGACGCACACTACACCATCATGTCGTTCACGCACTGGGAAGTATTGAACGGCCGATGAACGATGAACAAGTCGATACAAAATTTATGGATCTAGCGTCAACAGTCATGACTCGTGAGCAAGCCACACAGGCACTGACCGCGTGTCGCGCGGTTGGTCAAGCACACGATGCCGGCGCAGTTGGTCGCGCCTTGAGCGTATGACGTTAAGGAGTACTTTCGCAAGCGGTCACGTGTGTGTCTGGTGACATCAAAGTCAATCCAACAAATTTAGTCTTAGACGCAACTGCTTAATCTCTTTTTTAACACTTTCATCTAAATATCATCCGAATAAAACAAAGGGGATACATGTATGTCAAAGACACAGGCGTTGCGAGAAGCGATCTATAAACCCGAAATACTTGTTCTGCCAGGAGTATTCGATGGTTTTAGCACTAGATTAGTTGAACACTTTGGTTATCCGAGCGCTTTCATCACTGGCAGTGGAGTCAGTGAATCGCGACTTGGGCAAGTAGACGTCGGCCTCATGGGGCTAGAGGAGAACGTCGCCGGAGCGCGCGCAATGGTGGCTTGCTCGGAGTTGGCCTTACTTGCCGATGGAGACACTGGCTACGGCAACGCTGTCAATGCGTATTACACCATCCGGGGATTTGAACAGGCTGGCGTCGCAGGCGTCATGCTTGAAGATCAAGTTTGGCCAAAACGATGCGGTCACATGCGTGGCAAAGAAGTCATTGCGCAGGAAGAAATGGTCGAAAAACTTCACGCAGCCTGTGAAGCGCGTCGCGACCCAAATTTCATCATCAAATCGCGTACCGACACACTCGCCACGCATGGCATTGATGAAGTCATACGTCGCCTAAATGCGTACGCTGAAGCCGGAGCGGATTTACTCTTTGCAGATGCACTTCTGGACGCCAAACAGATTCAGTTAGTCGCAAAGAACGTACCCAAGCCCTTGTGCGTAAACATGGGATTTGGAATAAGACAGCGTTCCACTACACCTCTGCTCTCGGCCTTTGAACTGCAGAAATTAGGTGTTGCTGTTGTCATTTACCCCCGATTACTGACAGCTTGCGCCCTTGCTGGCATGAAACTAGGCTTGCAATTGCTTGGACAGTCGCTAGCGAGCGGTGAAGTCGTTGACCGACCAGATGCTGCTTTCAGCTTCGAAGATCTCAATGAAGTCATGGGGATGGCGCACATTCAATCGCTTGAATCCCGGTTCTTAACCGAGGCACAGAAAAAGGCCAAGTACGGCAACGAGCACGTCGCACCAGTCAATCTAAAAAAGACAAAATAATGAAAGAAAAAGTGAGAAATAGCCTTCCACTTGGCGCGGTGGATTGCCATGCCCACGTGTTGAAGAAAAATGCAGCACTCGTTGCCCATAGACATTCTGCCCCCACCCGCGATTGCGATGTCCAAGAGTATCTGCAACTATTGGATACGCACGGAATCACCTACGGACTACTCACAGCCCCGAGTTTTTATGGGTCAAACAATGAAGTGTTGCTTGACGCATTAAAAATCGCGAACGGCCGCTTGCGAGGAACCGCTATCGTAGAGCCTACGATCACTGAAATCGAACTGGCGAAAATAAAAGCTGCAGGCATCTGTGGTCTGCGACTGAACTGGATCCGCCGCGAAAAACTTCCTGACATCGAATCCGAGCCATACACAGCACTTCTAGCGAAAGCTCGCGATGCAGGTCTTCACATCGAGGTCTACCTAGAAGGAGAGTTTTTAGCTCCGGTGCTCAAGGCCATCAACCGCAGCGGTGCGAAGGCTGTCATAGATCACTTCGGCCATCCACTTGGTCCCGCTGCATCGCATAGTCAGGGTTTTATTGCGCTACTTGACGCGATTGATCAAGGCAAAACTTGGGTAAAACTGTCAGCGCCCTATCGCTTGCGTGATACCAGTCCAAATGAGTTGATTCAAAAAATAACGACACACGGAAACGGTGAACGCGCAGTGTGGGCAACCGATTGGCCTTGGGTTGGCTTTGAGAACAGGGTGGTCTATGATCAGTGCATCGAATGGCTATTCGACTGGGTTTCTAATGAAAAAATCCGTAACAACATTTTAGTCAATACCCCTCAAGCGTTATTCGGATTTCCGGGCAGCACCCGTGCAAACATTTAACATTCAGTCGCACATCTGGTTATAAAAAACAGGCACTGGAGACACTATAGTGAACAAATATAAAGCTTTAGGTGCAGCGTTTTTATTGGCATTTGCACACATATCAGCAGCCAACGATGTCACAACTCTGATCATCCCCACCGGCCCTGGTGGAGGGACCGACACATTATTTCGGGCAATCGCCCGCTATGCAGAACCACATCTGAAGTCAACCATAGTGGTAAAAAATGCGGGGGGTGCCGGGGGTTCGATTGGCGTCACGCAACTGACAAGAGCTACTCCCGATGGCCATACGCTCGCCGGTGTCTGGATGGGACCGATTACAACAGTTCCCCACACCATCAAAACCTCCTACACATTAAACGATTACATA